>JBEKXO010000166.1:0-10262 GCA_049511995.1 Terriglobales bacterium | reverse complement strand
CTTCCAAAGCGATTGCTATAGTCAAAGAGTCCCTATTGGACGCGGTTTCGAACCAGCTGGAATTGTCCTAGGGTCGTCCGCCAGGTCGGCCTCAACGCAACCTAATGACCACGCCAGCAGTCCGCTACGCCACGTCCCGCATGAGTTGCGCACGAACCCGCGCAACGCGGAGCCTATGAGCTTGTTCGACGACAGCACCGCCCGCAATCTTGAATCCAGCGTTGAAACCATGACATCTACAAACGATACCCACACAGGCGGCCCGGCCGTTTTAGACGCGCCCGAGCACGCACAACCTTCATCCGCGGATCAAACCTCCGCCATTGCGGAAGCTCCCGAAATGAATCCGCAACACGAAAATTCTGAGGCGCCCACTCCCGAAACGGCCACAGCCGCGAGCGATGATTTCGCCGCCGCCCTGCAAAGCTTCGAGACAGAAACCGAAGAAGCCGTTGGCGAGGACCACGTCATCAAAGGCCGCGTCGTCAAGCTGACCGCGACCCACGTCGTCGTCGACTACGGCGCCAAGTCCGAAGGCATGGTGCCGCTCGCCGAAGTTCTCGACCATGAGGGCAATCCCAAGTTCCAGCCCGGCGATGAGATCGACGTCATGCGCGAGAAGGGTGAAACCGAAGAGGGCTACGTAAACCTCTCGCACCTCAAAGCGCAGCGTCTCCGCTCGTGGGACGAAATCGAGCGCGCCTACAACGAAAAGAAGCCGATCAAAGGCATCGTCGTCGAGCGCATCAAAGGCGGCCTCACCATCGATATTCAGGGCGCCCGCGCCTTCCTGCCCGGCTCTCAAGTCGACCTTCGTCCTATCCGCAATCTCGATGGCATGAAGGGCCAGACGATGGAAGTCGCCATCATCAAGCTCAACAAGAAGCGAGGCAACATCGTCGTCTCGCGCAAGCAACTTCTCGAAGAGGAGCAGAACGAAAAGCGCGGTAAAACCCTCGAGCACCTCGAAGAGGGTAGCGTCCTCACCGGCATCGTCAAGAATCTCACCGAGTACGGCGCCTTCGTCGACATGGGCGGAATCGACGGCCTGCTCCACATCACCGACATGTCCTGGGGACGCCTCACGCACCCGCGCGATCTCGTCAACGTAGGCGATCAGATTCAAGTCAAAGTTCTCAAGTACGACAAAGACAAGCAGCGCGTCTCGCTAGGATTCAAGCAGCTCACGCCCGATCCGTGGCTCGACGCCGAACACCGTTATCCTGTAGGCGCGCACGTTCACGGCCGCGTCATCAGCGTCACCGATTACGGAGCGTTCGTCGAACTCGAGCAGGGCATCGAAGGCCTCGTCCACGTCAGCGAAATGACGTGGTCGAAGCGCATGAAACATCCTTCGAAGCTTGTCAATGTTGGTGACGAGGTTGACTGCGTCGTCCTCAGCGTCAATCCGACCGAGCGCCGCATCTCGCTCGGCATGCGCCAACTCGCATCCAACCCCTGGGATACGCTGCACGATAAATATCCCGTCGGAGCGACCGTCGAAGGTCGGGTTCGCAACCTGACCGAGTTCGGCGCCTTCATCGAAATCGAAGACGGAATCGACGGCCTAGTCCACGTCAGCAACCTAAGCTGGACGACTCGCGTCAAGCATCCCTCCGAAGTTTTGAAAAAGGGTGACAAGGTAAAGGCTATTATCCTCGCCATCGAGCCCGATAAGCGCCGCCTCTCGCTCGGCGTGAAGCAGATGCAGCCCGACGTTTGGGATTCATTCTTCGCACAGCATCGCATCGGCGACATCGTCCACGGCAAAATCCTGCGCGTGGCCAACTTCGGAGCATTCGTCGAAATCGCTCAGGGCATCGAAGGCCTCTGCCACAACTCAGAAGCCGTCGATGGCAACGGACAGCCCATGCATCTCGAACCCGGCAACGAGTACGACTTCAAGATCATCAAGATGAATCAGGAAGAAAAGAAAGTAGGCCTGAGCATCCGTGCCGTTGGCGAAGAAGCATCGCGCCAGGAAGTCGAGTCCTACAAGCACCCGTCTTCCTCGTCCTCGTCCAACAGCACAACCATCGGCGACCTGATCTCGTGGAAGCGCGCCGGCGGAGACAGCAACTAGTTCATCTCAATAGCGTCGGGACGGCCGCCCTCGGCCGTCCACGCGACCTGATACGATTTGTCATACGGAGCGACGCCACCGGGACAACCCATCCAACGCTTTCTGTCCCAGCTTTTTGTAATACGTGATCTCGCTACGCTAGCCCCACACTTGAGTCGCAACCGAACCCACCCTCATCCAACTCAACATGAATCTGGAACTGGATGGGAAACGCGCACTCGTCACTGGATCAACCGCAGGCATCGGATACGCCATCGCAGAAGCCCTGGCTCGCGAGGGCGCAAACGTTATCGTCAACGGGCGGACGGAAGGGCGCGTCGAGCAAGCGATCAAGTCAATTCTCACCACTCATCCGCAAGCGAATGTCGAAGGTCTAGCCGCCGATCTGGGCAGCTCTGATGGAGTCCGCGCCGCCATTGAGCGTCTCGCCGACGTCGATATTCTCGTCAATAATCTCTCGATCTTTGAACCCAAGCCCTTCGATCAGATTTCTGACGAAGATTGGTTCCGCTTTTTCGAAGTCAACGTCATGAGCGGCGTCCGCTTGAGCCGGCAATATCTTCCCGGCATGAAAAGCCGTAATTGGGGACGCATTATCTTCATCTCCAGCGAATCCGCGGTGCAGATTCCCGCCGAGATGATTCACTATGGCATGACAAAAACCGCGCAGCTCGCGATCTCGCGCGGCCTGGCGGAGACGACCGCCGGCACTGGCGTTACCGTTAACTCCGTACTTCCCGGCCCAACAGCTTCCGAGGGCGCGAATAAATTTATCGATTCGCTGGCGGCCGCTTCGAAGCAAACCAAGGCGGAATTCGAGAAGGAATTCTTTCGCACCGTTCGCCCCAGTTCTTTGCTGCGCCGCTTCGCGCGTCCCGATGAAGTCGCGCCCCTGGTCGTGTTCCTCTGTAGTCCTCTAGCCTCAGCGACCAACGGCGCTGCCCTCAGAGCCGATGGCGGAGTTGTCCGTTCGATTGTCTGAGAAGGTTACAAGTGGTGCGAACCGTCAGAGCGGATCGGCGACTACCGTTGGCTCCCTGGCAGCCCGGCTTGATCGACCGGTGAGATTGAACGCAGTGTTGACCAGGCCTACGTGAGAAAACGCCTGCGGAAAATTGCCTAATAGCCTCTTTGCGTTCGGATCATATTCCTCCGACAGAAGACCCACATCGTTGCGAACATCCAGCAATCGCTCGAACAGCCGCACTGCATCCTCATGGCGGCCCTGCAACTCGTAATTGTCTGCCAGCCAAAACGAGCAGGGAAGGAACGTTCCTTCGCCATGAGGTAAACCGTCGACAGCAGGATCTTGCGTGTACCGCCCCACAAAGCCGTTCTCCACAAGATGCGTTTCGATCGCTTTCACGGTGCCGATCACGCGCGCGTCATTTGGCGGCAGAAAGCCCACCAGCGGCATCATGAGGATGGCGGCGTCCAGGTGCTTGCCTCCGTAATACTGCACAAAGGAATTCACGTCCGCGTCAAAGCCCTGCCGGCAAACCTGCTCATGGATGGCATCGCGGAGCCGCTTCCACCGAGCCAAATCCCCGTCAAGGCGGCCCAACTCCGCCGACTTCACCACCCTGTCGACGGCAACCCACGCCATCATCTTCGAGTGAACGAAATGACGGCGCGGTCCGCGCACCTCCCAAATTCCCTCATCCGGCTGCTCCCATCCTGTCTCTAGAAAATCCATCATCGCCGACGCCATCTCTCCGCGCCGATGCTGCGGCGGTCCGAGGCCGGCCTGACGGCTCTGGAACAGCGCATTCGCAACTTCTCCAAAAATATCCAACTGATATTGTTTGTAGGCGGCATTTCCGGTTCGCACCGGGACCGATTTTTCGTATCCCTCCAGCCACGACAGTTCAAGTTCCGTAAGTCGGCGCTCACCGCGAAGCCCATAAAGAATATTCATTTCGGCTGGACTGCCGGCGACTGCGCGCAGCAGCCATTCCCGCCACTCGCGCGCTTCGTCCAGGTACCCCGCATTGAGCAAGGCTTGCAGCGTGAAGGTCGCGTCTCGCACCCAGCAAAAGCGGTAGTCCCAGTTGCGCACGCCGCCCAGCAACTCGGGCAGCGAAGTTGTCGGCGCCGCTACAATCCCGCCCGTCGGCAAGAAAGTCAGGCCTTTTAGCGTGATCAGCGAACGCAGCACCGCCTCCTGCCAGGGACCGTTATAAGAACAACGACTCGACCATTCCCGCCACCATTTCTCAGTCTTCTCCAGCGCCGCATCAACTTTAATCGGTGCAGGCGTGGGCCGGTTCGAGGGGTTCCAGGTCAGATTGAAAAAGATTCTTTGTCCTTCGGCGATGGTGAACTCCGCTTGCGTCCTCATGTTTTCACTGCGAAGCGGCACATCGGTTCGCAGAACAATCATGTCCGGGCCCGCGATGGCAAGAATCCCGTCATTGATCTTATGAACCCACGGTACGACCGATCCGTAATCGAATCGAATGATCAGTTCGAGGTTCATGCGAACCTGCCCTCTCATGCCTTCCACGGTGCGGAGCAGTTGAGGCCGTTCTTCATGCGTGACCATGCAATCGATAAGTTTCACTGATCCACCGTCGGTCTCAAACACGGTTTCCAAAACAAGACTTCCGTCGCGATAGCAGCGGCGAATGGATCGGATCGGATCGGCCGGCGAGATTGACCAATGCCCGTTGTCAGCCTTACCGACTAGCGCGGCGAAACAGGCACCCGAATCAAAGTGAGGAAGGCAAAGCCAATCAATCGAACCCTGTTTTGAAATCAGGGCGGCGGTGTAGCAGTCGCCGATCATGGCGTAATCTTCAATCGGTGTCGACAGGAACTCCCCTCCGGCGAATTAGAGTTGGATTGAGTTGGCTTGGTTTTGGATGCCTGAAGACTCTAGAACTAATCATTTATTCTCGCCAGCGGTTTTCGATCGTCCGTAGAAGCTGGCTGGGGAACAACTAAAGAGGAATCGTCGAATGGTCGAAGAGCTACGCGGTGCCTTGTCCGCGAGCGAGCAAGGGTTTCACTTCCACTAGTTGGCGCTCCTGCTGATTTACGCGGAACATATCCCGGGGCTGTAATTTCATCAACCGCGCCATGAATACCTCCGGGAGCTGTGCTATGCGCGTGTTGTAGGTGTTGACGTCGTCATTGAAAAACTCGCGGCGATCGGCGATCCGATCTTCCAGTTCAGAGATGCGGTTCTGGAGCGCCAGAAAATTCTGATTCGCCTTGAGTTGCGGATACCCCTCGGCGACTACGAAAAAAGATCGCAGAGCGCCCGTCATCAGGAAGTCTGCCTGTGCCTTCTGCGGCATGCTCGCCGCGTTCATCGAGGCTGTGCGAGCCTCCGTCACTGCTTCCAGCGTCTGCCGCTCGTGATCCATGTAGCCCTTGACGCAGGCCACCAGGTTCGGAACCTCGTCGTGCCGCTGCTTGAGCAGAACGTCGATGTTGGCCCAAGCCCGTCCGATTTCATTCTGCAAGCGCACCAGGCCGTTGTAAATGATGACCGCATAGATCGCGGCCCCCGCCATCAGCAGAACAACAGCAGCATAGTTGAGCATGTGTGTTTTCGAGCGCCGCGTTCCCACAGATCGATTTCGTGCAGGAACCAACTAGAATTTAGTCGAAGGATCGGTAACCGACAAGTTACGCCCAGACCGCGACAAGCGCGTCACGAGTTCACCAAATCGCGCGACGATCCTGGCGAAGACGCTACTTTCCCTCCGCCTTGCTATTTATTTTCAGACTGATGTAGACCTGCTGGCGATCGTCGAACTGGCTGACCGTCTTGGTATGGCTCTTGCGGTTGTTGTACTGGGCATAGACCTCGTAGTCGATGCTCGGCTGGAGGGCGGGGAAGCGGTAGGTTCCGTCGGCGCCCACGATGTAGGTCTTTACGGCGCGGGTGTGGGTGTTGGTCAGGTAGACGACGGAGTCGGGCAGTGGGTTATCGTTGGCGTCGAGTACTTTGCCAGTCAGCAGGCGTGTCTTATCTTCCGGCTTCGAGTCGCGCCCGAAGAGCTGGGCAGGGGCGGCTAAAATCGATTTTGGGAGGACGGTCGCCGATATAGCCAGCGACGACAGGAACAGCAGCGAAGCGGCAACTTCGATGATTGTTTTTTTGATAGTCGAGTTTTTGGTAATCGGGTTCTTCATGAATGGCCAGGATTCCGTGCCGCCGGTTCTGAACCATTACGGCGGGCCTTACCAGTCTAAATGAAGACCGATGTCAGCACGCTCATCGTTGTCGATGTGCACGGTTACCTCGGCGCTCGGCTTTAAAGTCTTCCCGGAAGCGAGCTTATAACCTTTAAGGTCAGCCCAAACGACGTAATCGGCATTGCCGACAGGCACGCGTTGCGCGAATTCGCCGGTGTGATTGGAATAGAGTTCCCAGCGAGCTTTTCCAGCCTTGTCGCTGGCCCGGCGGATCTTCACTTTGACGCCGTAGAGGGGGTGGCCGTCCGGGTCCCAAACGGTCCCGTAGATTAGAGCGTAGGGCTGTGGCTTTTCGGAGGCGCGCGCGCTTATTGGGATCGACGGAGACGCCAGGCACACAACAGCCGCGGCCAAGATTACGAGGCGACCGAGGTTAATCTGGAGTTTGCGGAAATGCGCCGAATTCTTCAGGAATCCTCGTCCTCATCTTCGTCTTCGTCGGCTTCTTCCTCGTCTTCATCTTCTTCGATTTCGTCTTCGCCGACGACTTTCAGTTCAACCGGATTTACCGTGATCACCTCGAAGTCCGTGCCGCACTCCGGGCAGGAGACGACCGCGCCTTCATCGACCTCATCTTCATCGATGTCGAGGTCCGTCTCGCATTCAGGACAGAACACCATGTTTTCCTCCACTTTCAGGGCTCCACTGTTATATTTAGTTTCTTCGAGAGGAAAAGGTCAAGTGGCTAAGGTAGAAAAATCGATTATTCCCAAATTGGTGATGGCCAGTCGTAGTTGCACAGGTTTTGGGGCAGCTGTGCTGATTGCCTTGACGCTCACGTTCTGCGCGCCCCTGGGCTGCGCTCAGGAAATGGATCCGCCTCGTTTGGCATCCGACAAGCATCGCGACGCGCACATTGACGAGGCAATCCGGCAAGTCTCGGCGGAACACATCCGGCAGACCATTGAGAAGCTGGTCAGCTTCCAGAACCGCTCCACGCTTTCCGCGCAGGATGAGGAATCGATCAAGGCGCGGAAGGGAATTGGAGCGGCGCGCGAATGGATCAAAGCAGAGTTTGAGCGCTACTCGAAAGAGTGCGGCGGCTGCCTGGAGGTGAAGACTGACGCTTTCACCGAGCAGCCCGCTGACCGCATCCCCCAGCCGACTCAGATCACGAATGTTTACGCGGTGCTGCGCGGAAGCGATCCAGCACAAGCGAATCGCATCGTGCTGGTCACCGGCCATTACGATTCGCGCAACAGCGACAATGCCAACGTCATTGACGCCGCTCCGGGCGCGAATGATGACGGCAGTGGGACGGCAGTAAGCCTGGAATGCGCCCGCGTTCTAAGTCAGGCTGCGAGCAAAAGAAAATTTCCTGCGACGATTATTTTTCTTACGGTTGCCGGAGAAGAACAGGGCTTGAATGGCAGCAAACACTTTGCGCAGATGGCGAAGGAGCAAGGCTGGAAAATTGAAGCTGTTTTGAACAATGACATTGTGGGCGGCGACCTGACTGCGGGCCAGGATGCGGGCGTGGTGCGGGTATTTTCCGAAGGGCTACCTGCGGCGGCGAGCGAGGCTGAAATCAAGCGCATTCGAATGCTAGGCGGAGAGAGCGATTCGGCTTCGCGCGAACTGGCGCGCTACGTCGTCGACGTCGGGCGCTCGTACGACGCTGGCGTAAAGCCGCTGCTGATCTTCCGCCTGGATCGCTTTCTGCGCGGAGGCGATCACTATTCTTTCAATCAATCGGGCTTCGCTGCAGTGCGCTTTACCGAGTTTCGCGAGAACTTCAATCATCAGCATCAGAACGTTCGCACAGAGAATGGCATCGAATATGGAGACCTGCCGAAATTTGTGGACTTCGACTACGTGGAGCACGTGGCGCGGCTGAATGCGGCTACGCTCGCATCGTTGGCATTAGCGCCCGCACCACCGACGAGCGTGAAATTGCTGACGAAGAATCTCGAGAATGACACGACGTTGACGTGGGAACCCTCGGCGGGCGCGACCGCGTACGAGGTGGTCTGGCGATCGACGAGCGCGGCCGATTGGGAGTATGCCCAATTGGTGAGCAGCGGTACGCGTGCAACTCTGAAGGTTTCGAAGGATAATGAGATATTCGGCGTCCGCGCGGTCGACGCGGCGGGACATCGCAGTCTGCCAGTGGTTCCCGAGCCGGAAAGATAAGGTTTCAAGGTTTCAGAGCTGCAAGGTTTCAAAGTTAGAACCGGTGACGCTGGCTTTTTACTTAGACCTTGAAACTTTGAAACCTTGAAACTCTGAAACCTGGATTTTAATTGAGTCGCGGACAATCCATTTCGTTTAGTTTCCCTCCCTTTGCTGGCTGGGTTAAGCGCATCATTCTTGCGTGCACGGGGATATACCTGTTTCAGGCCGTGATGAATATCTTCGCACCGACGGTTGTCGGGTTGATGCGGGAGTGGCTGGCGCTGATTCCAGCGGCAGTGATGCACGGTGCCGTGTGGCAGTTGGTTACGTATTCTTTCCTGCATGCGGGTTTTGGCCACGTGTTTTTCAACATGCTCACCCTATGGTTCATTGGCGCCTACCTGGAGCGCGACTGGGGATCACGACGATTTATTGAGTGCTATACGTTCTGCGTGGTGGGCGCGGCGCTGGTTACGATTGCCATTGCTTATACTCACTTTCTTGGCGCGAGCCCGGCCGTTGCAACCGTGGGTGCATCGGGAGGAATTTTTGGGCTGCTGATGGCATTTGGGATTCTTTACGCCGACCAGGAAATGTATCTATTCCCGCTGCCCTTCAGGATCAAGGCGAAGTACCTCGTCGGGATCTGGGTGGTGGTGGCGATTATAGCGGTTTTTGAGCCATCGCAAGGGGTCGCGGTATTCGCTCACCTGGGCGGATTGCTATTCGGTTTTCTGTTCGTGAAATTCCTGCCGTCTCGCGGCATGAGCTATGCGGCGTCGGAGCGCTATTTCGGCGTGCGAAACTCTTATTACCGCTGGAAGCGGCGGCGCGCGGCGAGAAAGTTTGAAGTCTACATGCGAGACCACGACCGCAAAGTCACCTTCGACGAGCACGGGAATTATGTGCCTCCCGACGATCAGGATAAGACGAATGGCGGGTCGAAGTCGGGGTGGGTGAATTAGGGACTGTTTCACCGCCGAGACACAGAGATTCGCCGAGAAGAGCTTTTGGTTTCGTTGCGACCCAGTTGTCAGAACATCCCGTCAAAGTTGGCAAAGATTCTTGCCGGAAGTGCCTGCGCCGCTGATTTGCTCTTGAAACCCAAATCGTGCCCCGCACCTTCCACCTTCATTAGTTCGGTTTTGGCCGGTATTAGCTCCAAGGCTTTAGTTATTTCTTCTACGCTGCCGAAGGGGTCGCGGGTTCCTTGCACGAACAGGCTCATTGTGTGCAGGTTGGGTAGGTGCTGGATGCGGAGTTGCTCTGGTTTGCGCGGCGGGTGCAGAGGGTAGGAAAGCAAGAGGAGTCCGGAGGCCAGATCGGGTTCGGCGGCGCAGAGTATGGTGGATTGGCGTCCGCCGTAGGAGTGGCCGCCCAGGAAAATTCTTCCTCTTTCGCTTTTCCTGACAGCTGCCACTGCATTCCGCAGGCCGGCGCGATCGCGCTCGGCGTTGCCCGGGAAAGGCGGCCCGGTTCGGCGTTCCTGGCGATAGGGAAGATCGCAGCGTAGGACAATGTAGCCGTGGGCGGAAAAAGTCTCACTAAGTGCGACGAGGAGCGGGGAGTTGCCGTCGGAGCCAGCGCCGTGGGTGAGGATTAGAGCGTCGCCATTGGGATTTTCGGGCGAGTGCAGAAAACCGCGGACAGTGGGGCTTAGCGAGTTGTCGGAGAACGTTATCGCCGGTCGCATGGCATCGTTTTGCAATTTACGCGCTCGCTGGCGAAGGCAAAAGCAGGTCCTTCGCTTTGCTCAGGATGACAAATTATTTTCTTGCACGGTAATTTCTACTTTTTCGGCGGCTTCGTCGAATGCGCGAGATCGCTTTCACCAACCGTGTGCAGGCGCATGAAA
>JBEKXO010000165.1:0-10660 GCA_049511995.1 Terriglobales bacterium | reverse complement strand
TGCGGTTCATGAGTTGAGTTTTCGGCAACCACCGAAAACACGACTTCTCCGGGAGAAAGGTATGTCAGTCCCTGCGACCGTGGAATCAGCTTGCAGTTGGGCGGGAAAATGGATGACACTCGAACCAGGTTTTGCGCCGCGATGCCGGCATCGCGCAAGGCCAATTCGAAAGAGGTGAGGCGTTCCCGGTGTTTCCCCACGCCTTTGGTGAAAAAGATTTTCTTGGGGACCATGTCCTTGCCCAATTCAGTTTCCTCCGGAGATTTGCGTGCGCAATTTGTTTTTTGGTCTGAAGGGCAATCTAACACAGCGATTTGTGAAGATTGTATGAAAAAAACAGAAATCCACCACGGAATCACCTGGGCGCACAGAACACCAATCGCTCGGAAAGAATGTTCGCGTTGTGATCCTTACGCGGTTGCGGTTCTCTCCATGGATCGGTGGCTCATTTTAAGAAAAGCAAGATTAGGATGCGCCAGCGAAGGAGCTACCAAACACTCCTTCTACACGCTGAGCGAATCCGCTGCTGCCGCTTGGGACCGAAATCACTCACAAGCGGCAAAAAAGAGAGATTAAGGCGCCAAGCCTTCGGCGCGTATGTGGATTAAATGGTAAGGAAAAACTGCGGAGCGAAAACTCGCAGGGCCGCCATCAGACGTTCACTCTTGGCCCCTGCGTCCCCTGGGCGCTGGGCGGGACCAGCGCCGCTTACGGCCCTACGCCGCTTCCTTTGTTACCAGCGAGGGTGCCGTTTCCTTTGTATGCGATACGACCGCTTGCGAACCGACAATCTTCATCTCGTGCCAGTCATAGCGAAACTCGCGTCCGCAATCCAGGCAAGCGACGTAGGTTCCCGTGCGCTGCGCGGTGGGGTTGCGACGCGATCCGGCTCTCACCGTAATGGGAAAACTGTAGCGAGCGTGCCGGCAGCCAAACACAGCATCGATCAACTTGGCGAACATGAACAGCCTCCACAGAATAAAGCGAAAAAACTCGCTCATCCCCTTCACCTAAGGCCGGGATAAGCTCTACCTACTTAGATTCCCGTAGCTGGCAAAAGGTTCGCGGTCATTGTTGAGCGGAATTGTAAAACAGGTGCGTCGCGCAGTTGCACCGGAATCAAGCACTTGCAGGGATTTAGGCATCACATTCGGCCAGGCAGACCACCCCGCAGACATTTCGGTGAATATGAAAGGCTAACCCGCGCCATGCTCGCCAGCTAAAGTGACCGACGCCCTCATAGATGTTTCGCGGGACTCGCACCCGCGGTTGCTAGATGTTGATCCAGTTCCGAGCGCTGGTTCTCGGTTTTAGCTGGGGCGAAGTCGAGGACCACGCGTGACGGCACATCGCCGCGCTCCAGCCGGTCGAAGATCTGATTGATTGAAGATAGCGGCTGCAGCTCGATATCGGCTTTGACCTTGCCTCCGACAGCGAAGGCGAGGGCTTCGGCCATATCCTCGCGAGTGCCGACGAACGAACCGCGGATGGTGATGCAGTTCGCCACTACATCGAAGAGCGGAACTGGAAATTCGCCGGGCGGCAATCCCACCAGGACGCAAGTACCGCGCTTCCGAGTCATACCAACGCCCTGCTTGAACGCGATGAGCGAAGGCGCAGTAATCAGAACGCCATGCGCTCCGCCGCCGGTCGCCTTCTTGACAGCGGCTGCCGGGTCGCCGGTCTTGGCATTGATCACGAAGTCGGCTCCCAGGCGCGTGGCATGAGCCAGCTTGCCATCGTCGATGTCGACTGCGCAGACAAGCAGTCCCATGGCCTTCGCGTATTGGATGGCCAAATGACCGAGCCCGCCAGCGCCCGAGATCGCGACCCATTCGCCGGGCCGTGCTTCGGTCTGCTTGATCCCCTTGTAGGTCGTGATTCCGGCGCAGACCAAAGGCGCGGCCTCCGTAGCTGCTAGGCCCGCGGGCACGTGGGCAACATAGTTTGGGTCGGCGATGACGTATTCGGCAAAGCCGCCATTCGCGGTGTAGCCGCCGAACTTCGCCTCAGGGCACACTGTCTCCCATGCTTTCAAGCAGTACTCGCAGTGGCCGCACGCGGAGTAGAGCCAGGGCACTCCCACCCGGTCACCCTCCTTCACAATGGTCACGCCCGATCCAACGTCAGTAACCAGGCCGATCGCCTCATGGCCAGGTATGAACGGAAGTGTGGGCTTCACCGGCCAGTCGCCATGGGCGGCATGGAGATCGGTGTGGCAGACGCCGCAGGCCTCTGTTTTGACCAGGATTTGACCTGCTCCGGGCGTAGGAACGTCCCATTCCAAAAGCGATAACGGTTTTCCGAATTGCTCGACAACTGCAACATGCATCTTGCGTGCCATGGGGATGCTCCTGGTTTCAGAAGTGGGATCGGTCGATACCGAGGACACTACAGCGATTCCCGTGCCGCGACTGGTCAATAGTGCACACTTTAGAGCGTTTGCCTTCCGCGCTCGAGTAGCGGGGTGCTACCAAGTCAGCGGCAAATTCCTTCCGCGTGCTGCGTGATCAGTTTTTTGGTGTGTGTGTGCACCGCCATGGTAGTGGTTGGCAGGGTTGGAAGGTGCGTGGAAATAGAAGCGTGTGGCCCTGTGGGAGCAGGTCTCTACAGTGGGAGAATCCTAAGGACGTTTCTGCCAGACGAGGGGCGCGAACGAGATTTTCAACTACCCGGCGGCTGAGATTTCTTACTCGCCGTGCACTTATTCATGATTGCCGACCGCAGCCGGGTGCGCAGATCGTCGGGTAATTCGTAGAGCTCGGAATCGCGATAGATTTCGATGGTCTTGCGAGTGGTATCGCAGACGACATAACAGTTGTGGCACCACGCCAGATGGTCGTCGAGTTCGGACTTGGTCCGGGCGTCCAGCACGCCATCGAGGTAGTTGGTTAGTTCGTTGAGAAATTCAGAGCACTTCACTGTTCGCCATCTCCACTCGTATGCTGGTCGCCGTCGCCGCTGCCTTTTTTCTGAAAGAAGCGGCTGAGCCGCTCGCGCAGTTGCAGACGTGCCCGCAATAGTCGCGATTTCACCGCCGGAATACTCAGCTCCAGCGCGTCGGCAGTCTCTTCGGTCGAGAGGCCCTCCACGTCGCGGAGCACGAACACCGTCCGAAATCCCGGCGGCAAACCTTGAATCGTTCGCGTCAGAATGTCGCGCAGCTCCGCCTGGTTATACATCTGTTCCGGATTGGGGCTCCAATCCGCAACCTCACGGGGCAGCGAGTCATCTTCGGTCTTTACATCTTCGTCCAAGGAAACCGTGCGTTCCGGCTTCCTCCGGCGCAACTTCATCAGCGCTTCATTGACCGCAATCCGAACCAGCCAGGTGTAAAATTTCGACTGCTCCTGGAACTTTTCCAGATTGCTATACGCCTTGAGGAACGCTTCCTGCACTACATCTTCCGCGTCCTCGCGATTCTGCGTAATGTGCTGCGCAATGCGGAAAACATTGCGGTCATAGCGCCGTACCAATTCTTCAAACGCGTGATCGTCGCCGCGCTTGGCACGCCGGACCAGCTGCATTTCTTCGCTGACCGGTTGCTCTATGTTGGGTTGGATGGTACTCATTCGTAACTTGATGCAGATTTTTCCGAACGCCTGGCTACAGCCCCAGTGCTATTGTACTTGGTGGCCGTAATTTTCGCTGGCTTGTTTGGCAGAGTGTCCACTAAGTCTTGGGGGTATCCCCGCGTTCTCGGATTTCGGCACGTGGGGGAGGAGTGCTGAAGGTCCTCGAGTAACCCTAGTGCAGGTACCAAGGTGCCACGTAGAAGACTGGCCAACGGCCATATAATTATGGTCAGAAGGGCTACGCCCTTCGACCCCCCAAAGGCTCTACCAAGAACTCTACTCCGCTGCGAATCCGGAGTAGCAATGCTCGGAAGTGTCGGAATGGCAGGAATGGCGGAATGAAAGAGTGCGGCTGGATTGAACCGATCGTGGAGCGCGTAGTTGGCCAGGTTTTGGAGAGCCAAGTCACCCAACTCCGCAGCGAGATCGTGCGCCGCGTCATGGAAGAAATCGCCGCTGCTCCCGCCGAAAAATCCACCCATAATGCGCCGGCTGTGGGCTCCGGCTCCGCCCCTGCGGACCTGGCCCGCGCCGTCGCTGAAATCCAGTTGGGCACGTCGCAACGCGAAATCCTGCGCGCTCTGCTCGACACCAGCGCCCGCTACGCGGCTCGCGTTGCCTTGTTCGTGGTCAAAGGCAGCCATGCCACCGGATGGCAAGCCCGTGGTTTCGCCAACAGTGATGCTGTCAAAGATTTCGCGCTCGACGACGACGCTCCGGCCGTCGGTCGCGCCATCGGCGAGCGCATAGTGGCGGTTGCCGCGATTGCTGATCTCGACGCGCGTTTTCTCAAGACCTTCGGGTCGCCAGCCAGCGGAGAAGGTCGCGTTCTTCCCTTGTTGCTGAAAGACAAAGTCGCCGCGCTCGTCTACGCCGACGCTGGAAGTGACGATGCGCCGGGCGTGCTCGACGCCGGCTCGCTTGAATTGCTGGTGCTTTCGACGAGCGCCTGGCTCGAAGTCAATTCGCTACGCAAGCAGGCGCAGAAGGAATCGTCTGCGGCCCCAGCCGAGCCTCATTCTTCAGACGGCCGTGGCGCGTCCGCAGCGGCGGCTCCGCCGTCGCAACCGGTGCCGCAATCCGGACCGGCGCTCAATGATCCTTTTGCCGCGCATGCGCCGGCCTTTGCGTCGCACGCCAAGGCTGCGGCGGCATCATCGTCCGCCGTTGAGGCCCCGGTCATGGCGTCCGAAGCCCACAGCTTCCAGTCTGCGGTTGTTGAAACAGAGTCCGCACTGCCAGAGCCGTTACCCGTCAGCCACGCAGGAAATGAGCCTGCCGATTCCGGCGTGCCGCCCGAGACTCCAGCCGCAGCCGGGCTCTCGCCCGAGGATCAGGAGGTTCATCGCAAAGCCCTGCGCTTTGCCCGCCTTCTCGTCGACGAGATCAAACTTTACAATCAAGCGAAAGTGGCCGAGGGCCGCAAGAAGAAAGATCTTTACGACCGTCTGAAAGAGGCGATTGAGAAGAGTCGCGCCACGTACCAGAAACGTTACGGGAATACCGCAGCCGCTTCCGCCAACTACTTTCAGCATGAAATAATAAGAAGTCTCGCAGAAGACGATCTCTCCATCATGGGTGCTAACTTTCGGCACTAGGTAGGGTTTGAGTGCGCCGTATTGCAGTTGCAGTTTTCGCCGGAATTTTCTCTTTACTCTGGCTCCGTCTCGCGCCGTCCGCAGTCGCACAACAGCAATCATCGACGCCAGCTGAGAGCACAGCGCCCGCGGCACCCGCTACTTCCGCGCCCGTCAAGCACCCGCCAACGACTAAGACCGCAACCACCGCGACCGCAACAACAACAAAGACCGGATCCGCAAGCACCACAACCGCCAAGAAAAAGATGGCTGCGTCTGCCAAGACTGCCAGCGCTCGTAAAAAGCGCAAGCCCGCTTCGCCACGCGTTCGCCGAGTGCGTCGCGCATTTGTCGCATCCGCCAGTCTTCGTCCCATGGCGCAGCAGTTACTGCAGGACCGCACTCCGACCGCCTATGCCGGAGTCGAAGCCTACGCGCGGCATCATCCGAAAGAAGATGCCGGAGCCCTCGCATGGCTGGTCATCGGCTATGCCCACACGCTCGATCACGACTACGCCAAAGCGATCGACCCGCTCAATCGCGCGAAGGCCGGAGCCAGCGAACTCGGAGACTACGTCGGTTATTATCTGGGCGACGCTTACCTGAAAACGGCGCACAATGCCGAAGCTCTCGCTACACTCGCCGACTTCAGCAAGAATTTTCCCGACTCGCTGCTGATTCGGGACGCTCATCTCGTCTACGCGAGTGCGCTACTCGAAGAGGGACGAGCGCAAGAAGCCGCTGCGTTGCTGGAAAAAGATCGTGCTCCTCTGCGCAGTGACCTGGAACTCGCCATTGGCCGCGCTTACGAAGCAGCGGGAGACAATCAGAAAGCCGCCAGCGCTTTCCGCAATCTTTATTTCAATCTGCCCAACAGTTTCGAGGCCGACATGGCGGGAGGCGAATTGCGCAAGCTCGGAGTGTCGGGCTCCGTAGCCGAGCGCCGCACCCGCGCCGACCTTCTGCTCAAAGCTAAACATTACGACGAGGCGGCGCACGACTACCGCGATCTGGTGCAGGAGGTCAGTCCTGCCGACCGTCCCGAAGTGCAGTTGGCCCTCGCGGCGTCGCTAGAAAAGAGTGGCGGCAATGACAGCAAAGACGCCCACCACATTTTGATCGCCATGGGCGTCCAGCAAGGCGATGCGGAAGCTGAGCGTCTCTACCTGCTCAGTGAAACTGAGCGTTCCGCGAGCGATGAAGATGCCGTGCAACGGCGTCTCACCGAGTTGCGGCAGTATGGTCCGACGAGCCCCTGGCTTGAACAGGCGTTGCTTTCGGCGGGAAATATGTATCTGCTGAAACGCGACTACGACCACGCCATCGATTATTTCCGCGAGTTGCAGGAGCGCTTCCCGAAGGGTACGCGCGCTTCTTATGCGCACTGGAAAGCGGCGTGGCTCGCCTTTCGCCAGGGCCGCACCGACGAAGCGCGAAAAGGATTCGAAGATCAAATCGCGCTCTATCCCGATTCCAACGAAGTTCCGAATGCCTTGTATTGGCGTGCCCGCCTGGCTGAGGAAGAGGGCAATTCCACGATGGCGCGCGCCTTCTATCAGAAACTTTCTGATCGCTACCGCAACTACTATTATGCAGAGTTTGGGCGGCAGCGGTTGAAAGCCTTATCCGGCACAGCTTCCGAAGCAAAAAAAGAAAGCGTCGCGAACGAAGGTTTAGCGAAAGAAAGTCTGGATAAAGATAGCCCTGATAAAGAAATCCCTCCGCAAGAAGATCCGCCTCACTACGCTCTGCTCGACCGCGTGGGGGCGCTGCCGACGGGAGGCAAGATCACCGCCACCGATCCTCCCGAAGACAATCTGCGCGTAGAACGTGCGCGCCTGCTGTCGAATGGAGGCCTGGCCGATGCGGCTGTGCGCGAGTTGCAGGCCGCTGCCAGTCAGGAAGATGGAACCTGGGCGCCGCCTGAGATGGCTCGCGTTTATCAGGACGGCGGCCGTTACGATCGCGGCATCGAGATCATGAAGCGCACCACGCCCAATTATTTCGCCGTCGATCTGCCCGACCTGCCGCGGCCGTACTGGGAGGCGCTTTTCCCGAAAGCCTATTGGAGCGATCTGCGCAAATATTCGGTGCTCAACGGCCTCGATCCCTATCTTGTCGCATCGCTGATCAGGCAGGAATCGGAGTTTAACGCGCAAGCGCTCTCGCACGCGAATGCCGTTGGTTTGATGCAGCTTCTACCCAAGACCGGCAAGACCGTTGCGAAACAAGTCAAGCTCAAGGGCTACAGCGCTCCGCAACTCTTCACCCCGGCGGTGAACCTGGAGCTAGGCACGCGCTACTTCAAAGAAATGGTCGACAAATATAACGGCCAGTTCGAGTACGCGCTCGCCGCCTATAACGCGGGCACCGACAGGGTGGGCGACTGGCTGGGGCAGGGCCATTATCGCGATCCGCAGGAGTTCGTGGAATCGATCCCCTTCACCGAAACCCGCGAATACGTCCAGGCCATTCTGCGGAATGCGAATGTTTATCGCCAGCTTTACGGGACGCCATAAACGAGGATTGCAGAGGTTAGAGGTCAGATTGCAGAAGTAAAACTTACGACCCTTGCGGTTTACCTCTGCAATCCGACCTCTTACCTCTGACCTTATCTAGGCCGACTGCTGGCTGGGTGTCTTGGCGAAGACGATCTCGAACACCAGAAGGCCCGCCCCCACCACAATGGCGCTGTCGGCAACGTTGAAGGCGGGCCACTGGTGCGGGCCTATGTAGAAGAGAAGAAAATCGACGACGTGTCGGCTGACCAGGCGGTCCCACAAATTGCCGATTGCGCCGCCGAGAATCAGCGAGAGGCCGATTCCAGTCGAGGTCAGGCTATGGCTGTTTTTCCAGAGCAGCGCGGAGACGATCAGCAGGGCAATAATCGAAAAGCCGATCAGCATCCCGACCTTCCACTCCGACGGAGAATCGGCAAAAATGCCAAACGCAGCACCCGGATTCTCGGCGTGGATGATGCGAAAGAATCCCGGAATCACCGGAATGCTGTCATGCAGGGATAGCCGATGCGCAATCGTCCACTTGGTGACGCGGTCAAGAGCGATGACAGACAACGCGATTAGAAGATGATATTTGCGCATGACTATTATCTAACCCATAGCTTATCGCGTCTGTCAGCCGCCGCGCTCACGCTTCGCTAATTTCCGCGCCGAGTTCCTTCAGCACCGCGCTACAGCGCTCGCACACCGTTGGATAATCTTTATCTTCGCCGACATGGGTTGAAAAATTCCAACAGCGCTCGCACTTCAGCCCCGGAGCTTTGGTCACCTGCACGGAAACCGGCGTATCGCCATTGCTGGCGCCCTTTTTCACTTCGACCGCCGAGACGATGAAAAAGTAACGCAGGTCATTTTTGTAACGTTCGAGCACGGAAAACACAGGATCAGCCGCAGTCAACGTGACCTGCGCCTGGAGATTGCCTCCGATCAGTTTCTGATTGCGCGCCTCTTCTAGCGCTTTGAGAACGGTCTCGCGCACGCCCCGAATCGTCTTCCAATCGTCGTTCTGATGAGCTTGCTTCGGATCGGCCTCGACGGCCGCTCCTGCATCTCCCAACAGATCGGCTGCCTGCGGAAATGTCGTCAGATGCACGCTCTCGAGCCGTCCGGCAACTGGCGGCAGATACTGCCAGACTTCTTCACATGTAAAGCTCATGATGGGCGCGAGCAAGCGCACCAGCGCTTCTCCGATGCGCCAGACGGCGGTTTGCGCCGCTCGCCGCGACACCGATTTGCGCGCCGAAGTGTAGAGCCGGTCTTTCAGCACGTCGAAATAGAAAGCGCTCAGCTCCACGCCGCAAAAATTATTGATGCGGTGATAGATCTTGTGGAAGGCGAACTCTTCATACGACCGCTGCACATCGTTCGAGACTTCGACCGCCTGCCGCAACATGTATTGGTCGAGCGGTTGCATCTCGTCGAACGCGACCGCGTCTCGCACCGGATCGAAGCCATCGAGATTTCCGAGAATGTAGCGAAAAGTATTGCGGATGTCGCGATAGATGCCCGCGACACGCTGCATGATCTGCGGTGAGCAGGCAACATCTTCGCGGAAGTCGACCGACGCGACCCACATGCGCACAATCTCGCCGCCCAGCGTATCGGCGATTTCGACCGGATCGACCGTGTTGCCAAGCGACTTCGACATGGCGCGGCCCTGCTCGTCGAGCGTCCATCCGCTGGTTGCGACCATGCGATACGGCGCGCTGCCCTCGTAGCCGATGGCGCAGAGCAGGGAAGAGTGGAACCATCCGCGATGCTGATCGCCGCCTTCGAGATAAAGATCGGCCGGCCAGGGAAGGTTGGGCTCGTGGCCCAGCACGGCGGCGTGGCTCGATCCCGACTCAAACCACACATCGAGAATGTCGGTTTCTTTCTTGAATTTTGTGCCGCCGCAATGTGCGCACTTATGTCCGGACGTAAGGATCGCGTCCGCCTCTGCCGTGTACCAGGCATCGGCGCCGTGCTGTGCCACGAACTGAACCACCTTGCGGTTGATGTGCGGATCGTTCACCGGCTTGCCGCAGTTATCGCACAAGAACACCGCGATGGGAACGCCCCACACACGTTGCCGCGAGATGCACCAATCGGGGCGCGTCGCGATCATGTTCGAGATGCGCTCTTCGCCCCATGCCGGATCCCACTTCACTTTGGCAATTTCATGCAGCGTGCGGCTGCGCATGGTTTCGCCGTGGAATTCTTGCAGAGAAGCTTCGTCCTTCTTTTTTCCCGGCTTCATCGGCGTCTCCATGCCGATAAACCACTGCTCGGTCGCGCGAAAAATCACAGGGTTGTGACAGCGCCAGCAATGAGGGTAGGAATGCTCCATCTTTCCCGTATGCAGCAGAACGCCGCGTGCTTTCAGCAGTTCGACAATCGGAGTGTTCGCATCGAAAATGCGCTTGCCCTCATACTCGGGGAGACCGTTGCGCAGGATGCCTGCTTTATCAACATTGCAGGTCGGATCGATCTTATATTTCTGGCCGGTGATGAAGTCTTCTGCTCCATGCGCCGGCGCCGTATGCACCACGCCCGTACCTTGGTCCATGGTGACGTAATCGGCCAGCACGCCGACGATCTTGCGGTCGAGAAACGGATGCCGGAAGTCGGCATACTCCATCTTGCGTCCGGGAAAGCGAGCAATCTCGCGCGCCGATTGCAGACCGGTCTTCTCTTTGACAACTTCCGCGAGCCTGGCTCCGACGATAAAAACGTCGTCGCCATTTTCGAGCGCGACATATTCTTCATCCGGATGAAACGCAACCGCCATCGACGCCGGCAACGTCCACGGAGTCGTCGTCCAGATGATCGTCGAAACTTTTTTGCCGCGCCGCTCCGCTTCAGCCAGCGCCGGATCAATCGCTGCCGCATCACCCGCAAACGGATACTTCACCCACACTGTAGGGCTGGTGTGATTCTCATACTCGACTTCGGCTTCGGCCAGCGCCGTCTCGTCGAAGACGCACCAGTAGACCGACCGCAATCCCTT
>JBEKXO010000164.1:0-22875 GCA_049511995.1 Terriglobales bacterium | reverse complement strand
TCGTCCGCACGAATGTCAACGGCACATTCAGCCTGCTTGAGGAAGCGCGAGCCTACTGGTCGGCGCTCAACGACGCCGACCGCGCCTCGTTCCGCTTTCTTCACGTCTCCACCGACGAGGTTTACGGATCGCTCGGCCTCGACGACCCCGCCTTCAGCGAGTCAACGCCTTATGCGCCCAACAGTCCATACTCGGCCTCCAAGGCGGCTTCCGACCATCTCGTGCGCGCCTATTACCACACCTACAGACTCCCCGTTCTCACCACGAACTGCTCCAACAACTACGGGCCGCATCAGTTCCCCGAAAAACTCATTCCGCTCATGATTTTGAATGCCTGTGCCGGAAAGCCGCTCCCGGTATATGGAGACGGCCAAAATGTTCGCGACTGGCTCTATGTCGAGGATCACTGCCGCGCCATCCGCACGGTGCTAGCGCATGGCCGAATTGGAGAGACTTACAACATCGGCGGCCGCAGCGAAAAAAAGAACCTAGAGATCATCGGAGCAGTTTGCCAATTGCTCGATGAACTGCGACCCGGCGACCCCGTCACTCCGCACAGCAAGCTGGTGACTTTCGTCAAAGACCGGCCCGGCCACGACCGCCGCTACGCTATGGACACGCGCAAAATCGAGCGCGAACTGAATTGGCATCCTTTAGAAACATTTGAGAGCGGGATCGGCAAAACCGTCCGCTGGTATCTTGAACACGAAGACTGGGTTCGCGATGTGACCAGCGGCAGCTATCGTCAATGGATGGCGAAACATTATGCCAGCGAGCACTGAAGCAAAATCCTCGGGATAAAAAACTTCGATATGGCCAAAACCGCGCAACCAAAATACAAAGGCATCATTCTCGCGGGCGGATCGGGCACGCGCCTTTATCCCGTCACTCATGTGCTCCCCAAGAGCCTGTTGCCGGTTTATGACAAGCCGATGGTGTACTACCCGCTCTCGACGCTGCTGCTGGCGGGCATTCGCGACATTCTGCTGATTTCGACTCCTGAGGATTTACCGCGCTTTCAGCACTTGCTCGGCGATGGCTCCCGTTATGGCGTTCATTTCGAGTACGCGCTGCAGCCGAAGCCCGAGGGCATCGCCCAGGCATTCTTAATCGGCAAAGACTTTATCGGCAACAGCGGCTGCGCCCTCGTGCTCGGCGACAATATTTTTTACGGTCACGATCTGGTCAAGGAATTACGCGACGCGACGCGGCAGAACAAAGGCGCTCGCGTTTTCGCGTATCCCGTCCACGATCCCGAGCGCTATGGCGTCGTCGAGTTCGATCCGCAGGGCAGGGCGCTTAGCATCGAAGAAAAACCAAAGCAGCCTAAATCTCGTTACGCTGTCACCGGGCTCTATTTTTATGATCGTCAGGTCGTCGACATTGCCGCCAGCCTTAAACCTTCGAAGCGTGGCGAACTGGAAATTACCGACGTCAACCGCGTTTATCTCGAGCGCAAACAACTGAATGTCTGCGTGATGGGACGCGGCACGGCCTGGCTCGATACGGGCACACATGAGGCATTGATGGAAGCGTCCTTATTTATTCAGACGCTGCAGAACCGCCAGGGACTGATGGTCGCCTGCCCCGAGGAAATTGCCTATCGCTCCGGTTACATCACCGCCGAACAAGTCGAAGCGCTGGCGAACTCGATGCGCAACAATGCTTACGGCGGCTACCTTCTGCAACTGCTGCGGGAGCGGGTTTTCTAATCGATGAAGGCTCTCTGATGAAGACCGTCCCATGAAAGCCGCCCCCACCAGCCTCCCCGGAGTTCTCCTCCTCGAACCGCGCGTGTTCGGCGACGATCGCGGCTTCTTTCTGGAAAGTTACAACCAGCGTACGTTCTCCGCGCTCGGAATCACCGAGACCTTCGTTCAGGACAATCATTCTTATTCCGAAAGAAATGTCGTTCGCGGCTTGCACTATCAGATTCGTGAACCGCAGGGAAAACTGGTGCGCGCTATTACTGGCGAAATTCTAGATGTCGCGCTCGACATGCGTCGCAGTTCTCCGGCCTTCGGCAAATGGCAATCATTCAAACTTTCCGGCGAAAATAAACAAATGTTGTGGATTCCCCGCGGATTTGCTCATGGCTTTCGCGTCGTGTCCGAGACCGCACATGTCCTCTATAAGGCCACAGATTTTTACGCGCCCGATCATGAACGCACTGTAGCTTGGAATGATCCAGCACTGAAGATCGATTGGCGGCTCGAAGGAGAACCCGCGCTCTCTGGGCTCGTCTCCGCAAAAGATCAGCGTGGTGTGCCTTTTGAGCTGGCGGAAAAATTCGAATAGTTCCCGCTAGTTCAGCCTGAACTCGACCACAATCCTGCTCTCTACTTCAACCGCTTTCCCGCTGGAGAGGTATGGCTCAAACTTCCAGGCCCGCACCGCCTCCGTCGCCGACTGCACGAGCAAGGGCTGGCCGGAGACTGGCCACAAGCGCTCGACGCTGCCATCGGGCCCGATCATCGCTCCCAACTCGACTCGCCCTTCGGTTCCCGCGATGCGCGCGGCCTCAGGATAGATCGGTTCGACTTTCGTAACGATCCGTTTCTCCATAGTTTCAGGAGAAACCAGCAACGATTCTCCAACCGGCGTGCGCTTCTCCAGTTCGTTCCATGATCGCTGCCACTCCCACCATCCCAGCGCGGCGAGAGCGATCACCAAGGAAATCAGAGTGTAAAGTGCGCGCCGCCCTATGTGAACTCCAGGCCTCCGCCTACGCGTCGCTTCCGCACCGATCGTAAGAGCGGACGTCCCCTCCTTTATATGCGGGACCACACCTTCCGTCTTTAAGTTCTCTTCATTGAACTCTTTGTATTCCAGCGGCTTTGCAGTAGAGCGGTAAATCCAGTAGCGGATCATCTCCTTCTGCTCCGCTGGCAATCCTACGAATTGAAGTCCGCACCGAAGACGCGATTGATAACGCACCAGCGCCCGCGCCCGCACTGGCACGCCAACATCTGGAAGCCGCAATTCAACCGCTACTTGCTGACCCGCAGCCATCTCTCCCGCTACCACGGCGCCTACGCCAGCTTCGCTGATATCGGTGCAGCGTCCAGGTAAATTTTCGGGAACTCCTGATCGCAAGACAATCAAGTCCAACGGGACGCTCAGCGGGTGCCGCGGGAAAATGCGCTGGGTCTCTGCCTCTAGAGTCGAGGATAGAACTGCGCTCATCAGACTTGCCTCCGCAAGGTCGAATATCTGTTATGCGGCTGGACTCAATCGACTGGAAAGAACAATGCCTGTGCGAATCGTTGCAGAGAGTATATCGGAAACTAGAGACGCAAAACGTCGCAAGTTTTTCAGAGCAGCCGTCGCTTCTTCGTTGCCTTGACGTCTATGCCAAGTCCCGCCAGTTGGATCCAACGCCGATTTCGACCACTACTGGCACCACGAGCGGATGCGCGTTCTCCATGTGCTCTTGTACGAGCGATTTCATGGTATCGACTTCGCTCTCCGGGACCTCAAACACCAGTTCATCGTGCACCTGCAAGGTCATGCGCGATTTCAGGCCGCGCTTGCGGATTTCCGCGTCGATCCGAATCATCGCCAGTTTGATCAGGTCCGCGGCGGTCCCCTGCAGTGGAGTGTTTACCGCCGTGCGCTCAGCAAACCCGCGCTGGGTAGCGTTTTTGCTGTTAATGTCAGGAATCGGCCGAACCCGGCCAAAGAGCGTCTTTACCTTTTGATCGCGGCGCGTCTGCTCGAGTGTGGAATCGATAAAGGACCGCACTCCCGCATATTTCTCAAAATACGCGTCGATAAATTTTCTGGCCTCCGACGACTCAATCCCTAACTGTTGCGACAACCCGAACGCTGACAATCCATAAACAATCCCGAAGTTCACCGCCTTCGCCTTACGCCGATCATCCGCCGTCACCATGAGCGGCGGTACGCCAAACACCTGCGACGCAGTCAGCGTGTGGATGTCATCACCGCGCCGAAACGCTTCGACCAGCAATTTGTCTTTCGAAAAATGGGCCAGCAGTCGCAATTCGATCTGTGAATAATCGGCCGCCAACAGCAGGTGCCCCGGTTCGGCGATAAAGGCCGCGCGAATCTCCCGTCCAAGCTCCGTGCGTATCGGGATATTCTGCAGGTTAGGGTTCGCTGATGACAACCTGCCCGTAGCTGTTCCCGTCTGCCCAAATGTCGTGTGCACGCGTCCGCTGTGGCCGCGAATCAGAGCCGGCAAAGCATCGACGTACGTTGATTTCAACTTCGTTAGTTGGCGGTATTCCAGAACCAGCCGCGGTACTTCGTGATCTTCCGCCAACCCCTCCAATACATCCACTGCCGTCGAAATCTTCTTTCCTTTCCCGTATTTCATCGGCATCGGCAGCGCCAGCTTGTTGAAGAGCACATCTCCCAGTTGCTTCGGCGAATTAATGTTGAACTCGGCGCCGCAACGCTCATAAATATCGCGCGCCTTGATTGCAGCCTCGCGCTGCAACTTTCCTGACATTTCGTCGAGAGCCGCCAAATCAATCTTTACGCCCGCCTCTTCCATGCGCACCAGCACTGGCACCAGCGGCACATCGATCTCTTGATAAACGGAAGTCAGTCCCTGCTCGTCAACCTCGTTGCGGAGCGCGCTTGCCAGCCGGCCGGTTACGTCGGCCGCTTCGGCCAGGTTCCCGCTCAACTTTAAATTGAGTCTGCGCAGCGCCACTTCCGGCAGCGAATGCGACGAGTAAGTCGGATCGAGCAGGTAGGAATAAAGCATCGGATCATGCTCGACTCCTGCCAGCAAAACACCATGCTCGGGAAAATGTTCCGAGAAATAGTGCGTTGCAGATTTAAGATCATGCAGAGTTTTCGGCACCTTCGGATCTTCGAGCAAACTTTTCACGCGCTCGGCCAGCGCCGCGTCTTCTATCGCTATGACCGCACCAACACCGGGCGCGGTCGATACCGCGATCCGCTCCGCTCGCCCCGCACTGCGCTCTTCCGCCTCCGCGGGCCGCAAATCAAGTAGCCCCGATTCCTGCACCCGCGGTTCGTCTTCCTCGCTAGCGCCGTCAGCCTTGACATGCTCCGTGTGTTCCGTCGGAATCGCCAGCGCAAGCGGTATTCTCGCGCTCGCACCTTTCAAATACTCTTCGAATTCAGCCTTCGTGCGTATCTCCCCGTAGTCGCCTTCTTTCACCTCAACCACCGGAAGCAGCTCTTTCAAAAGAGAAGTGAATTCGAGTTCAGCAAAAAGCGAGCGCAGCGCCTCAACATCCGGCTCGCCAGCCTTCATCGCCGCAACGTCCAACTCGACGGCCACATCGGTATCGATCGTTACCAGTTGCTTGCTGTACAGAATGTTTTCGCGATTGTTTTGCAGCGACTCGCGATAAGTCTTTTTCTCTACCTCGGCGGCGCGTTCCAGCGCCTGCTCTACGCTGCCAAAG
Source organism: Terriglobales bacterium (assembly GCA_049511995.1). Taxonomy (GTDB): domain Bacteria; phylum Acidobacteriota; class Terriglobia; order Terriglobales; family Acidobacteriaceae; genus Acidiflorens. The sequence goes on along the minus strand of JBEKXO010000164.1, from coordinate 17,464 downwards.
CGTCGAATTAACTCCACCGAGCCTTTATCACCAATCCCCGGCGCCCCCGGAATATTGTCGATCGAATCGCCGCGCAGTGCCATGACATCGACGACTTTCGAAGGAGGTACGCCAAGAATTTCCTCCACCTTCGCCGCATCGCAAATCAGATTGTCTTTCGGCGGATTTAGCACGCAGACTTTCTCGTCGACCAATTGCAGCATGTCCTTGTCGCTCGACACCACATAGACGGGATACGACTCCGCCGCCGCTTTCCGAGCCAGCGTGCCGATCACATCATCGGCCTCATAGCCTTCAAGCTGCAAAATCGGAATGCGATAGCCTTCCAGCGCGCGCCGAATATACGGAATCTGCTGCACCAGATCGCCCGGCATCTCGGCCCGATTCGCCTTGTAGCCGCCATATTGCGACTCTTTGAAGGTCTGCGTCTTGATATCAAACTTGCGGATCGTCGTAATCATTTCCGCCTGCTGATTACGTATCGTCGGCGCGCCCACATCGAAGACCGCGGCGAGATATTCAGGCGAGAAATCGTCGCGCAATTTGCGCAGCATGTTGACGAAAACATACGTCGCCGCGGTCGGAACTCCCGTCTTCGTCGACATCGGCCGTTGCCGCGCCATGGCGTGATAGGCGCGGAAAATGAACGACATCGTATCGATCAGAAAGATCCGGCCCTTCATACCGGCGGAAGCGGAAGGTCGCGCAGGCGGCGCGCTCTCGGGCGGCGGCGATTTTCTTCTGGGAGGCAACTTGCTCAGTTTAACAGTTTCGCAAACGACGGAAACCGAACGCCCTTCGTCGCAATCACGTATGATATGGAGTTTTCCGGCACGCAACCGCTGGGTGCTGGATGCTGAGCGCCCATGCTGCCGTTCAAGCTCATCTACAGCGACGACTATTACCTGCCCATCGGCTCCCATGTTTTTCCGGCTGAGAAATATAAGTGCATTCACGACCGTCTGCTTGCGACTGGCATTGCAGGGTCCTCCGATTTTGTCGCTCCTCGCCCCGCAACGGACGAGGACGTGCTGCTTGTGCATACTGAAGAGTATGTGCAGAAGTTAAAGACCGGCACGCTCAGCGCGCGCGAAGAGTTGGAACTCGAAGTCCCCTACTCGCCAGAGTTAGTCCGCGCCTTCTGGCTCGCCGCCGGCGGTTCGGTGTTGGCCGCCGATTATGCTCTCAACGGCGGCGTCGCCATCAGCATCGGCGGAGGATTCCATCACGCCTTCCCTGATCACGGCGAAGGCTTCTGCGTGCTCAACGACGTGGCCATCGCGATACGCTGCATGCAGCGGGACGAAAAAATTCACAAGGCGATGACCGTCGATTGCGACGTCCACCAGGGCAACGGCACGGCCGCGATTTTTTCTGGCGCGCATGTTGCATACAATCCGCTCTCCTCGGCCTCGGAAACCGTTCTCAATCCCGCGCACCGACACTCACGCCCAGGCCCGCTCGGCACAAGGCCGCGCAGCAGCCACGCCGAGGATGTCTTCACCATATCGCTCCATCAACTAAATAATTATCCGGCGTTTAAGCCTCCATCATCGCTCGATCTGAATTTGCCCGACGGAATCGGTGATGCCGACTATCTCGCTTGCCTCGGCGATGCGCTCGGCATGGGATTGGAAAAGTTCGAGCCGGAACTTATCTGCTATATCGCCGGAGCCGACCCCTATCGCGAAGACCAGCTCGGCGGGCTGTCGCTGACAATCGATGGATTGAAGCAGCGCGACGCTCTCGTGTTCCAAATTGCTAAAACTCGCGGTATTCCCGTGATGGTTACCCTCGCCGGCGGTTACGCCGTGAAACTGGAAGATACAGTCACGATTCACTCCAACACGGTGGTTGCGGCCAAAGAGGTGTTTGGAACGCAGAAATGACAAACTGCCGGCCGTGATAGCGGAAATACAGCAGCTATACTCCTCTTCATGGACGTAACTCCTTCGCAACTTCCGCATCGGGAGCTGTACAACATTCTGATCAGCGCCGTAGCGCCACGGCCGATCGCGTGGGTCTCAACTCTCAGCGCTTCCGGACGACCGAACCTTGCACCCTTTTCATTTTTTAATGCGGTATGCGCTAAGCCTCCGCTGCTGGCGTTTGCGCCGGGGATGCGAGCGCCGCACAAATTAGAGGCCGCGGCGGACGAGACGGAGGGACATCCGGGAGTGCACGTTAAGGACACTCTGCGAAATATTCGCGAGAGCAAGGAATTCGTGATCAACGTGGTGACGTACGACCTCGCCGAAGCCATGAACCTGACCAGCGGGGAATATGACGCGACTATCGATGAATTTGAGCTGGCCAAGGTTGCGTCGGCAGCGTCTCGTGTAGTGCGGCCGCGGCGCGTCGCCGATTCTCCGGTGAGCTTTGAATGCAAGCTGCATCAGATTCTCGATTTCAATGCCGAAGCTGAGGGCGGCAGCCTGGTGATTGGCGAGATCGTCTCGGTGCATATCGACGAACGCCATCTGAAGGAGGGTCGCATCGACCGAAACTCGCTTGATGTGATCGGACGCATGGGCGGAATGCAGTACACGCGCACCGTCGAGCGGTTTGAAATCGTGCGGCCGAAGGTGGAGTAACGGGCGATAAAGGCATCGCAAGCGCCGATCTTCTCTCGCGTGAACAAAATGCATGGATTCTTCGCTTTGCTTAGGATGACACCGAAGATTTTTGTCAACGGCGAATAGCGAGCGACCGACGATAGGCTACAACGACAAGCGACCAACGACTTCATCCTTGCCGCGCGACTGTTAAAATGGCCTCTTACGCTTATGTTTGAGAATCTTCAGGAAAAACTACAACGCGCCTTTAAATCTCTTCGCGGACAGGCAGTCCTTACCGAAGAGAACATTTCAGAGGCGCTGAAACAGATTCGTCTGGCGCTGCTCGAGGCCGACGTCAACTTCAAAGTTGTTAAAGAGCTGATCGACCGCATACAGGCCAAGGCGGTCGGACAGGAGGTGCTGACCGCGCTTTCGCCGGGCGAGCAGGTCATCAAGATCGTCCGCGACGAACTGGTGGAAACGCTGGGCAAAGAGACGGCTAAATTAAAGTTCGCCTCGCAACCGCCGACGGTCGTACTGATGGCCGGGCTGCAAGGATCGGGCAAGACCACGACTTCGGGCAAGCTTGCCAACTGGCTCAAGAATGGCGGGCATCGCCCATTGCTTGTCTCCGTGGACGTCTATCGTCCTGCGGCTCGCGAGCAACTGAAAGTTGTCGCGGCGGCGATCAAGGCCAATATTTATGAAGGCGAAGTTGGCGAAGCGAATACGGCTACGGTTGAGCGGCTGGCTAAAGAGGCTCGGCGCGAGGCGATTAACACGGGATGCGACGTGCTGATCGTCGATACGGCTGGGCGTCTGCACATCGACGACCAGCTCATGGATGAAATGCAGTCGCTGAAGCGGCTGCTCAATCCGCAGGAGATTTTGTTTGTTGCGGATTCGATGACAGGACAGGACGCGGTCAAGTCGGCCGACGAATTTCATAAGAAGCTTACGCTCACGGGCGTCGTGCTGACCAAGATGGACGGTGACGCGCGCGGCGGTGCGGCGCTTTCGATTCGACAGGTCACTGGGCAGCCCATCAAGTTCATCGGCATCGGGGAAAAATACGATGCGCTCGAGCCGTTTCATCCCGATCGCATTGTCTCGCGCATCCTTGGCATGGGCGACATCCTATCGCTCATAGAAAAAGCCGAGTCGCAAATCGATAAGAAGAAAGCGACCGAACTTGCAACCAAAGCTCTGAGCGGCGACGGCTTTTCGCTGGAGGACTTTCGCGACCAGTTAAGGCAGGTTCGCAAGATGGGATCGCTGCAAAGTTTAGTCGGAATGTTACCGAGCATTGGCGCGTTCTCCGGCTTGCAAAAGGCGGCTGACAAAGTTGACGAAAAACAAATCAACCGGGTCGAAGCGATCATCAATTCGATGACGGGCTATGAGCGCAACCACCACGAAGCAATTAACGGCAGCCGCCGCAAGCGCATCGCCCGCGGCTCGGGTACGAGCGTGCAGGAGGTCAACAATCTGCTGCGACAGTACGCGCAAATGAAAAAGATGTTCAAGCAAATGGGCAAGCCGAGTTTCGCCCGGCGAATGGCGGGGATGAAATTTCCCATGTAGGCGGGTTTCAGCAAACACTGGCCTGCACTCGGCTAGCCGCGAGTTTCGGGAAGCATCTCGATCAGCTCTTGTTTTCCGTTCAGCAGATAGTGCGCTATGAACTTCATTGAAGCGGTGGATGAGGCATTATCGAAGCGCAAAATAATACTCTCCGCGGGTTCATAGAAGCTAGAACCTGCCGGCAATTGTTGCGGTGCTTCGCCTTCTACTTCCAGCACCGCACCTCCTTCAGCGACAAAGCCTATGACCGGGCACGGATGCTTGTGCCTTCCGGTCTTCTGGCCAGGAGCGAATGTGATCTCACGTACATCTACCGATGTAACTGTCTTTATCCCAAGAGAAACATTCAGCAAGGGCTTTCGAACGATCGCACTGGTTGCCATACCCTATCGATGCTCCTCAGATGCCGCGGGTCGCTGAATTCCCTGAATTTTAAAGCTCCCTGTCGATGGTTTTTGTTGGAAAATGCTCATTCCCCTTCGCGGACTGTATTAGTCTAGGCAGACTCTATGAAGTGGCGATCGCTCCAAGAATCGAAGCCGCTTAGCGAGACGCGGCCCCTGCGCGAGATTTTTGCTCAGCGAAGGGAATCCATTGCCCAGTATGTACCCGCTGAAGTTCAGGCCGTTCATACCCGCGCCGTTGCCGGCCTGAAGGCTCAGGGACTGTCCGCGCGGGCGCTCAAGGTCGGCGCCGTCTCGCCTTCTTTCGAACTTCTGGATCACAACGGTAAGATGGTCTCTTCCGCCGATCTTCTAGCCAAGGGGCGCGCCGTTCTCATATTCGTTCGAGGGCGATGGTGTCCTTTCTGCGTCGCGCAGATGGAGGCGATGTCATTGATCGCGGCTGAGATTAACGCGGCAGGGGCTACCCTGATTGCGGTGTCTCCACAGACCGCGAAGCAGGCTTTTTTCATGCAATGAACAGCAGGCGCTTTATAGCCGAACTTTTGTCAATCTGCCTTTTGCTAATGGGGATTCGAGCTGGGAGTTGCCCATCCCGGCGACCTTTGTGATCGACGGCGACGGGACTGTCCTGTTTGCCTCCGCTAGCGAGGACTATACGGATCGGCCTGAGCCGATGGAGATAGTTTCTCGTTTGGCGTCCGCTCGTTCTATCTAGAAAGTTTCCTGCAATTTTAGCCACTCGTCGTCATCGAATCAAAACAACTCGATCGGCACGGCGTGACCGGATGAGGAGGTGAGCCGGCCGTTCCGCGTAAGCAAGGGCGTGACTAGGCGTTGCCCGAGACGGTTCTGCTTTTTGCGTCAACCGTCACAGGGTCGTCTCTGCGGTCGTCCTCGCTGAAGTTAATTTTGAACTGCTCGATCAACTGGCGTAGTTGCGCGGACATCTCGACCAACTCCTTGGCCGCCTTCAGGGTCTCGTTGGCGCACCGTGAGGTGCCGTCCGCCGCCTCGGCCACGCCCTTAATATTGCCGGTAATCTCGCCACTACTGTTGGCGGCTTCGCTCACGTTGCGCGACATTTCACTGGTGGTGGCGGTCTGCTCTTCGACTGCGGTGGCAATTCTCCCTGAGATATCGTTGATGCGATTGATGACACCAGAGATGGTGGCGATGGCTTCGACCGCCGCCGTGGTATCAGTCTGGATTGTCGCGATTTTTTGGCCGATGTCCTCGGTGGCTTTGGCAGTTGCCATGGCCAATTCCTTGACTTCATTCGCCACCACAGCGAAGCCTTTACCCGCCTCACCAGCGCGCGCCGCTTCTATGGTGGCATTCAGGGCCAGCAAGTTAGTCTGCTGCGCGATGGAGGTTATGGCCTTGATGACCTGGCCAATCTGGGCGGAAGAATCACCGAGTCTTGCGACCACAGCGGTAGTGGTTTCGGCCACCTTCACGGCGGAGGTCGCGACGGTGGCGGCTTCGATGGCGTTTTTGGCAATTTCCCTGATGCTGGTTCCCATCTCTTCGGCGCCGGTGGCCACTGTGTGGAGATTGTGGCTGACCCCATGCGCCGACATGGAAACTGCGACGACCTGGGCAGAGGTTTCCTCAGAATTGCCGGAAATCCGTTCGCTGGTGGCATTCAAAGCGACACTAGCGTTGGCTACGCGGTCGGTAGTGCGCGCTACCACCACGAGAGTTTCACGAATCTTGTGGACAAATCCGTCGAGCGATTGCTCGAGAATTCCTATCTCATCCTGTCTCTCGTGTTCTCGCAGAGAGGTATTCAGGTCGGCAGTTTGCACAAGAACAGTCAACTTTTGCACGGGTTGCAGGACCAGTCGGGTGACTAAGATATATTGGGCAAACACAACCAGAAACGAGATCACCAGCACGCAAGAGACGACGATCGTCTCCATGCCCCGGAGTTTGCTCGATACGTCGCTTTGGGGATAGGCGGCGATCAGATTGTACCGCCACTTGTCGAACGGCCTGGAGAGCGTGATCCATTGCGCTGCCTGGGAATGATCCAACCGCTGGTGTATTTCGTCTTCGGTGACTTGTTGGGATTTGAAGATAACTTTGCCATCGGCGTGAAGCAGCGCGACGAAGCCATGGTCCAAGATCTTAGTTGTGGCGATACGTTCGCCAAGATCGCCGACCGCGGTCAACGGGAAGCCAACGTACCAAATGCCGACGATCTGCTTCGCTGCATTACGCATCGGCTCGTAGCCGGTCATGTAAGGCTTGCCCAGAATGTCGACCACGCCGTAGAAGGGTTCTCCTCTCTGGAGGGACGCGAACGCGCGCCCTTGCGGATCCAGGTGCGTTCCGATAGCACGCGAGCCGTCCGGCTTCAGGATATTGGTGGAGACGCGCATGAATTGGTCTCCATTCTTAACGAAGAGCGTGGCGGTGCAGCCGGTCAGTTGTTTGAGGCGGTCGACCAGGGCGAAATTCCCAGCCTGCGAGTTGCGCCCCAACTGGAGGTCGGGTACCGATTGTCCATCGATCGTTATCGACTTACCGGTCTCCGGCACTCCGATGCGCTCGCCTTCTTGCAGCAAAACCTTCATCGCGGACTGCACGGACTGCGAACTCAGACGATCCACCGTCTGCAGGACGATGAGTATGGCATCAACCTGGTCGATGGCCTCCTGATCGGCTCGGCCTCGCAGTTCGGACCCAAGAGAATGGGTCATGATCCAGCCGAGCACGGAGATTCCGAAGACTACGACGATGGCCGTTCGGAGCATGAACTTCACAGAGAGCCGTTTCCTCATCACCATCTCCTGATTGGGCGCTGAACGAGCGATGTCGAACCCGGCTTTCGAACTGTTTGCCGGAGTCATCCGAACCATGGAGTCGGGTCGCTCAAGGTAAATCTATCGACGAAAGCGCGATAAACCATTCCGCCTGAGTGGGCGCATCCATCGACGTGCGGGGAGCATCTAAACCTTGACAGTGATCCGCTCAGGTTATAGTATAGCCGGATGCATAATCATCATGTCATTGATTACAAAGCACTAATTTAGTATTGGAGGATGTGCTATGGGAAAGATTATTGGGATCGACTTGGGGACTACGAACTCCTGCGTAGCGGTTATGGAGGGCGGAGAGCCGAAGGTTATACCGAATGAAGAAGGAGGGCGGACTACGCCTTCGGTCGTCGGATTTACGAAGACCGGCGAACGGTTGGTGGGGCAGGTCGCTAAGCGGCAGGCGATAACCAATCCAGAGAACACGGTGTTTTCTGTCAAGCGCTTTATGGGACGGCGTTATGACGAAGTTAGCGAAGAATTGAAGATGGTCCCTTACAAGGTGGAGCGGGACGGCGACAACGTCGTCATCGTGGCGCAGGGGAAAAAGTATACCCCGCCTGAGATTTCCGCGATGATTTTGCAAAAGCTGAAGAAGGCGGCGGAAGACTATCTGGGTGAGAAGGTCACCGAGGCGGTCATCACCGTGCCGGCTTACTTTAATGACGCGCAGCGCCAGGCTACTAAGGACGCTGGCAAGATCGCCGGGTTGGACGTGAAGCGCATCATCAACGAGCCTACGGCGGCCGCTTTGGCTTATGGGCTCGACAAGGGCAAGGATGAGACTATCGCCGTTTACGACTTTGGCGGCGGCACCTTTGATATTTCGGTGCTTGAGGTCGGTGAAGGCGTCATCGAGGTGAAGGCCACGAATGGCGACACGCACCTTGGCGGCGACAACATCGATCAGCGGCTGGTGGATTGGCTGATTGACGAGTTCAAAAAGAATGAAGGGCTTGATCTGCGCGGCAAGGGGAACGAGATGGCTTTGCAGCGTCTGCGTGACGCGGCGGAGCGAGCGAAGATTGAGCTTTCGACCACGATGGAGACTGAGATCAATCTGCCGTTTATTACGGCGGACGCTTCCGGCCCGAAACATCTGGTCATCAAGCTGACGCGCGCGAAGCTGGAGTCGATGGTCGAGGACATTTTGCAGCGGTCAGTTGGGCCATCGAAACAGTGCTTGAAGGACGCGGGCGTCGATGCCAGCAAGATCAATGAGGTGGTGCTGGTCGGCGGACAGACTCGCATGCCGCGTATTCAGCAGATTGTTAAAGGTCTGTTTGGCAAAGAGGGTCACAAGGGCGTGAATCCTGATGAAGTCGTGGCAGTGGGCGCGGCGATTCAGGGCGGCGTGCTGGGCGGCGAGGTGAAAGACCTGCTGCTCCTGGACGTGACTCCGCTGACTCTGTCGATCGAAACGCTGGGCGGCGTGGCGACTCCGATGATTCCTCGGAATACGACCATTCCTACCAAGAAGACGGAGACGTTTTCGACGGCGGCCGATAGTCAGACATCGGTTGAGGTGCATGTGCTGCAGGGCGAAAGACCGCTCGCGGCGCAAAACCGGACTTTGGGCAAATTCCATTTGACGGGATTGCCACCGGCGCCTCGGGGGGTGCCGCAGATCGAGGTGACGTTCGATATTGACGCGAACGGAATCCTCAATGTGACGGCGAAGGACAACGCTACGGGCAAGGATCAGAAGATCACGATTACTTCATCTTCGGGCTTGTCGAAGGAAGAGGTCGAGCGCATGGCGAAGGAAGCTGACGCGCATTCGGCCGAAGACAAGGCTCGGCGGGAAGAGATCGAGGCCAAGAATCAGCTCGACACGATGGTCTACAACATCGAAAAGATGCTGAAGGAACATGGCGACAAGATCTCGGGATCCGAGCGCGGAGACGTGGAAAACGCTTTGGCCGACGCAAAGAAGGCGATTGAAAGCGGCGACAAGGCGCAGATGGACTCGGCGCGCGAGCGGCTGACGACGGCTTCGCACAAGCTGGCGGAGCAGATGTATAAGGCTACGCAAGCGGCTCCGGGTGCAGCACCGGGAGCCGGGCCGACTGACGGAGCGGGCGCGGCTTCTGGCGGCAACGGCGCCAGTCAGAAGAAAGACGAAGGCGTGATCGACGCCGAGTATGTGGACGTCGAGGACAAGAAATAAGCTCTTGGCTTTCGGCTATTAGCTTTTGGCTTGGGGGCGCGTGCTGCGCCCCCAATTTGCTTCACCGCGTTGAAATGATTATCACGGGCGAGAACGGGGGTAGTGAATTGAGATTCGAAGTTAATGGGCAGATGTTTTTTGTGAACTTCGTTCCGGAAGAGGGACGGTGGTATTGCTTTGCGCCCACGGCCACGGGAGTGCAGCGGATTCCCGTGTCGATGGATGCGGCGCCGTTTGAGGCGTTCACCGTTGAGATGGATGAACAGGCGAAGGAAGTGGTTAACTAATTTGAGGTAGGGATCCTTCGACTCCACGCGGCCCTCGGTCTTGCCGAGGGCCGTGCTACGCTCGGGATGACAACTAATAACTTTTCTCCAGAATGACATGGCGTAACATGACGGAGAAAGACACGCTCGAATTACGTTGACAGCTAGACGATGGCCACAACAACAAAAGATAAAGATTATTACGGCGTTCTCGGGGTAAAGAAGTCGGCCTCTACCGACGAGATTCGCAAGGCGTTTCGCAAGCTTGCTCGCAAGTATCATCCTGATGTCAATCCTGGGGACAAATCGGCGGAGGAGAAATTCAAGACTCTGTCCGAAGCTAACGACGTTCTCAGCGATCCCAAGAAGCGGAAGATTTACGACCAGCTCGGGTTCTATTCTGACAATATCGACCCGGCTACGGCGGAGGCTTATGCGCGCGGCGGCGGACAGCCGGGGGCGGGTCCGGCCGACTTTGGCGGAGGCTTCTCGGGAGGTCGCGCGGGTGGACCCAGCAATGTTGATTTTGGCGGATTCGATTTTTCCGATTTGTTTGAAGGGGCGCGGGGTGGGGGACGAAAAACGTCGAGCGGGTCGGGTGGCGGGTTCCGCGATATTTTCTCGAACATTTTCACTAGCGGCGGGCGCGGCGGCGACGCGTCTGACGTAGGGCCGGAATCTGGCAGCGATCTCGAGTATCAGGTCAATGTGCCTTTCTGGACGGCGATCCGCGGCGGCGTGATGAAGCTGAATATCGCGCGGCGCGATGTGTGCGGCAACTGCCACGGGAATGGATACGTGGAGGCGCCGGGGGAATGTCCGCAGTGCCATGGCAAGGGAACGATTGAACAGACAGGCGGGCGGATGAAGTTTAATGTTACGTGCCCGCGCTGCCATGGGACGGGGAAGAATGTTTCGACTTGTCCGGTGTGTCATGGTGAAGGAACGATTGAGCGGACGGATCCGCTGGAAATTCGGATCAAGGCGGGAACGCGGGATGGGCAGCGCATACGGATCGCGGGCAAGGGCAACGCGGGCCTGCGCGGCGGGCCGAACGGCGACCTCTACGTAATTATTCGCATCGACGAGCATCCGCTGTTTCGGCGGGAAGGTGATGACATTCAGATCGTCGTGCCGGTTACGGCGGTCGAGGCGGCTCTGGGATCGAAAATCGAAGTGCCTACGATCGATGGACGCAGCATGTTGAAGATTCCTCCGGGAACGCAGTCGGGACAGAAGCTGCGGTTGCGCGAGAAGGGCGTTTCTTCGGCCACGCAGGACGGAGTGCGTGGGGATGAGATTGTCGAGGTGAAGATCACCGTGCCTATGCCTCGTGATGAGAAAACCAAAGAACTGCTGCGGGAGTTGGCCAAGCTGAATCCTGAGGATCCGCGGGAAGAGTTGTGGAGCAAAGTGTAAATGCCCTGCGCGGGATCCCGCTCTGTCCCGCAATCTACTACATAGGTCCTTCGCTCCGCGAAGGATGACAACATATCCGTTGATGAATAACGCTTGAGGACGAAGGATGACAACATATCCGTTGATGAATAACGCTTGAGGAACTTCTAGATCACCATCGCCGTAGCTAGCCTACAATTGTTTTCGATCACCGAACTCGGAGGATGAATGGCATCCGCACCTTTAGTTTCCGTCTCCGGCTTGCTGCCTTTGCGCATCGAGGGGGTGGTCAAGCGTTTCGGCGGGTTGACGGCAGTGAACGGCGTCACTCTGGAATTGAAAGCCGGCGAATGCCTCGGGCTGCTTGGCCCGAATGGCGCCGGAAAGAGCACGTTGATTCGCAGCGTTGTCGGACGCGTGATTCCGGACGCGGGGACGGTTTCGGTCTTCGGCGCTCCCGCCGATTCCAGCGGTGCGCGTGAGGTGCTGGGCTGGATTCCACAGGAGTTGGCGCTTTATCCGAAGTGGTGCCTTGATTGGGCGTCGCTCACCGACCGCGCGCTGGAGCCGGTGCTGCACTTATCGGGAGGAATGAAACGGCGGCTGAATATGGCGGCCGGGCTGATCCACCGGCCGAAGGTGATCCTGATGGACGAGCCTACGGTTGGGGTCGATCCGCAATCCCGCAACCGCATTTTTGAAATGATCGAGATGCTGCACAACGAGGGCGCCTCGATGCTGTATACGACGCACTATATGGAAGAGGCAGAGCGGCTTTGCGATCGCATCGCGGTGATCGACCATGGGCGCGTTATCGCGCTTGGGACTAAAGATGAACTGGTGCAGAATGCCTTTGCGTCACGTAGCGAAGTGGTGGTGCGATTCGTGAATGCTGGCGATGGCGTCGAGGGCTGGGTGAAAGAGCGGGCCGGTGTATTCGAGGATGGGACGGCGCGGTTCACGATCGAGCACGCCAATGAAGTTGCCGTATTGCTGGACTCGGCAAGCAGGGCGGGACATGAACTGGCGGACATTTCGCTTCGCAAACCTAATCTTGAATCCGTTTTTCTGCACTTGACTGGAAGGGAGTTGCGCGATTGATCCTGCCGATTGTGAGAACGGGATTGATCGCGCTGCGCCGCGATCGTGGGGCTTTTGCGCTGAGCTTCGTGCTGCCGATTGCGTTCTTCTCCATCTTTGCGGTGATCTTTGGAGGGCATCGCGACGGCACGCCTAAAGTTAAGGTCATTGTGGTCGACGAAGACCACAGCACGGCTTCGCAGAGGTTGATCCGGGGCCTGGAGCGCGAAGGCTCGCTGGCGGTGAAAGAGAAACCTGCCGCTAAAGACGGTGTGGAGCAGGCGGACTATACAGCCGCGACGGCGGAGGCTGCGGTGAAGGATGGCACGGCGCCGGTAGCTCTGGTTATTCCGCACGGGTTTGGGGAGAATCCGATTTCGTTCGGTGCGCCGGACGAGAATCGACCGACGATCCAGTTGCTGAAAGACAGCAGCGACTTGATTGCGGCTCAGGTCGTCAGCGGACTGCTCCAGAAGGTTGCCATGACGGCGATGCCCGATCTTATGGCGGAGCAGGGATCGAAATATCTGGATCAGTTTGCTGGCGGGTTTACTCCGGAGCAGCGAAAGCGGATCGACGATGGACTGGACGCGCTGCGCCAGCGGGAAAACTCGGACGAGCGGTCGAGTGCGTCCGACGATTCGAATCGGGGAATGCCTGTAGCAGTGTCTACGCGCGATGTGGTCGGAGAAAACAAGAACAATCCGATGGTGTCTTTTTATGCGGCGGCAATCGGCGTCATGTTCCTGCTGTTCACGGCCAGCGGCGCCAGCGGGTCCTTGTTGGACGAGGCGGAAAGTGGAACGCTCGACCGCGTGTTGAGTTCACGAGTGACCATGGGAAATCTGCTGGCGGGCAAGCTGCTTTACAGCATGTTGCTGGCGTTTTTGCAGCTGGTCGCCATGTTTTTATGGGCGTGGCTGGTTTTCAAAGTCGACTTTATTCCGCATATTCCTGGCTTCGTGGTCATGGGCATTTCGACTGCCTTTGCGGTGGGTGCGTTCGGAATGCTGCTGGCCAGCATTTGCAGGACGCGGGCCCAGCTTGGTCCGCTATCGACGCTGTTAATTTTGCTGATGTCGTCGGTCGGCGGCAGCATGTTCCCGCGCTATTACATGTCGGAAGCGATGCAACGGGCCGGTTTATTCACCATCAATGCCTGGGCCATCGACGGCTTCACGAAGGTCTTTTGGCGCGACGAGCCGATTTCGAATCTCTGGCCGCAGGTGCTGGTGCTGCTCGGCATCGGAGTCGTGTTTTGGGCTGTCGCCCGGCGGCTGGCTCGAAGGTGGGAGTACTCGTAGATTGCCGGGAAAAACCTCTCGCAGGAAATTTTTGTCCGTCCATTACTCTTGACAAAAAAATTGCAAGAAAAATCTTGCATCTGTGGAAAATTGCCGTAATCTCACACATGCGAACTAACTTCGCCGGAATGTCCGGGAATCGCTGCAACTCGGGAACCGCGAGAGCATCTTTACAGGGAGACGCGGTGGTGAGAGTGAGTCGCTTGAGGAGGAAGCCATAGAAATTGGCAACAGCAACCGCACGCCCTAACCTTTCGCAGACTGGCAATTCTGCCACCTCACCCTGCGTCGCTCCCACGGTCGCTCCTCCGAACGACAAGATTAAGAAGAAATCTATCCGGCTCACGCTTTGGCCGCTGGTGGCCGCGACCTTCTTTATGGTCTCGGGTGGAACCTATGGCACGGAAGACATCGTGCACGGGGCGGGTTATGGCAAAGCAATTCTCATTTTGCTGCTGACTCCGCTGCTGTGGAGCCTGCCGACTGCGTTCATGATTGGTGAGCTTTCGAGCGCCCTGCCTTTTGAGGGCGGATACTACGCGTGGGTGCGGCGCGCGATGGGAAATTTCTGGGGATTTCAGGAAGCTTGGCTGTCGCTGGTCGCGTCGATTTTCGATATGGCGATTTATCCCACGCTGTTTGTCGCGTACCTCACGCGCATGTTTCCGTGGTTTCAGGAGAATCATCGCGGCGTGGCGGTTGCGCTCGGAGTGGTGATTGCCTGCGCGGCGCTCAATATTATGGGAGTGAAGGTCGTATCGACGACTTCACTGTGGCTGTTCTTTGCTCTGTCGGCGCCGTTCGCGGCGATATTTTTGCTAGCTCCATTCAAGATTCATGCGCTGGCGAATGCGGTGACCAAGCCGACCACTTCGAACGTCGATATTCTGGGCGGGTTGCTCATCTGCATGTGGAATTACATGGGATGGGACAACGCTTCGACGATTGCGGCTGAAGTCGAGCGGCCGCAGCGGACTTATCCGCGGGCCATGCTGTGGGCGGTGGCGATTGTCGCGGCTAGCTATGTGCTGCCGTTTGCGGCTATGTGGATTACCGGGCTTCCGGCTTCGGCTTGGGAGACGGGCGCTTGGGCTGACATCGCGCAGTTGATGGGCGGTCCGGTGCTGCGGATCGCGCTGGTTGTGGGCGGGATGATGTCGGGCTTCGGCATGTTCAATGCGCTGGTCATGAGCTACTCGCGGCTGCCGCTGGCCATGGCGCAGGATGGGATGCTGCCGAAAGTGTTTGGCAAGCTGCATCCGAAATCGCGTGCACCTTGGGTTGCTATCCTGGCCTTGGCTGTGGGATGGGGACTGGCTTTGAATCTTGGTTTCGAACGGCTGGTCACGCTGGACATTATGATTTATGGCGTGAGTCTGACGCTGGAATTTGTCGCGCTGATTGTGCTGCGCATTCGCGAGCCGGAGTTGAAGCGTCCGTTTCGCGTGCCGGGCGGGCTGTTTGGGGCGATTGCGGTGGGGATTCCTCCGACACTGCTGCTTGGGTTCGCGGTGGTGAACAGCGAGCATGAGGCGATCCTCGGGATGAGCGCATTTTGGTTTGGGCTGATCCTGATGGGAGCGGGGGTGGTCGCCTATGCGATCAACCACGCGCTGAAGCCGGCGGGCTGGGCTCGGCCGGAGCCGAAGCCGGAGATGGCAGCGTAAAAGCCTTTAACCACAGGGTACCCAGAGGAACACGGCAGGCGGGGTGACCAATGTCATCCCGCTTTTTCTTTGCTCACGGTGCTACATTAGTCTCAGCATGAGCATCCAGAGCGCTTATCGGAGAATACCGGATTACTTCGCGATACCTCTTTTTCTTCTGGTCTCTGCCGTCGCGGCACTGGCGCTCGCAGTTCTTGGTGAGGCCACGCTAGTTTCCCTGCTAGGAAAGATCCATGGGCCGGGCGATCTCGGTGATGCAATGGTCGCCTTCTTTTGTGCGGCACCAAGCATCGCTGTGCTCGCCTTCGTGTCCTGCTTCTCTATCTTAGTCAACTGGCATCACGCGACCTCATGGCGGACTCCTACGTTCGCCTTTGTTCTCGGTGCTGTTCTAGTTTGGGTCTGGCCCCTTGATTTCGGTGGGGCCGGCTTTGCATGGTACATGCCGGGAACTGTCGCCTGGCTAGTTAGCTGCTGGCTCTTGCACCGAAAGGTAAGCGCTCATTCCGACCATGTCATCGAAGCGTAAATCGAAGGGCGCGTATATGATCTCGGCGGTGGCTGAGATGTATGAGATTCATCCGCAGACTTTGCGGCTTTATGAGCGCGAGGGGCTGCTCAAGCCTAGCCGCACTGAGGGGAATACGCGGCTTTATACGGATGAAGACTTGCAGCGCTTGGAGTTTATTCTGTCGCTGGCGCGCGATCTGGGCGTGAATATCAGCGGGATCGCTATCATTCTGCAAATGCGTGAGCGCATGGAAGAGATGCAGCACCAGATACAGGATTTCGTGCAGTACATACAGCATGAAGTGCTGGCGCGGGCCTCGGCGGCGGCCGATCCGGCGAAGGGCGCGATGGTGCCTTTGCGGCGACCGCTGGTGCCTACCGTGGATTCTTCCCGCCGCAAATAGGCTTTTCCTTTGCCCGCAAAGACGCGCGTGGGAATTTACTGAAATTTCATCTTCGCGCAACCCACCGCGTCTTTTTTGAGACTAGGGTTTGGCCATGGGGTCTGAAAATGTTCCGGGTGCCCGCAGTGTGCGCGCTTCGTCGGCTCATGATCGGACGCATGCCACTGCGCATGACAAGAAAATCAAGCTGACGCTCGAGGCGGGATCTACTGGTGGTGCGGTGGTGCTGCATTGCCAGGGACGGATCATTTTTCAAGGGGAGGCTCGCGAACTGTGCGGCATTGTGGCCGACGTGTTGCCGGCCGCGCGGCGGATGGTGGTGGATTTAGCGGGCGTGGATTCGATGGACAGCGGCGGCTTGGGCGAATTGGTGCTGACGCACTTGTGGGCGGAGGCAGCGGGGTATTCGCTGAAGTTTGCCAGTCCTAAGAGGTCGCTGCGAAACCTTTTCGAGATCACTAACCTGGTATCGGTCTTCGACGTGTATGGCAGCGTTCCTGAGGCCATGGCGGCAATGGTGCAAGAAGAAATACACTTGGCTTGAGTTCACCTGGCTTTGGCGGGCTAACGCAAGAACCTTTACCACAGAGGACACGGGGTTACACGGGGGAAATACCCGGGGGCGCGCTTGCCAATTTCCTTGTCTTTGATTCTTCACAGGCGTTACTTTTCCCTTTGAAAGCGATAGCGGCCGCCGCGCTCTTTGGCGGCCTGCTCGGCTACTTTCAGGAATGCCCTCCCCGCGTGCGAGAGCGCGGACTCCTGGCGGTAGACGAGACGCAGTTTGCGCTGAAAATGCAGGTCACGCACTGGGACGCGCACCAGTTCGCCGCGGCTGATCTCGCTCTCTACGCTGATTTCTGGCACCAGAGCCACTCCTTTGCCCATGCTGACGAAACGGGTGATGGCTTGCAGGGTGGGGAGTTCGACGTCCATGTGTAGCGGCGTTTTGTGGCGGCGGAACGCCTCGATCACCTTCTCGCGATAAGGAGAGGCAACGATGTGGGCGATGAACGACTCTGCGCCCAACTGACGAATGCTGACTTCTCCGGCGGAAGCCAGCGGATGGCCGGGAGGAACGACGAAGACCAGTTCGTCGAGATAAACGACGGCTGAGCGCAACTGCGGTTCCTGGGGATCATACGAAAGAACGCCAAGCTCGACGTTGTGTTTGAGCACGTCGTCGGGGATGTGGCTGCCGAGCGAACGGCGGACTGTGATTTTAATCGTGGGGTGCAGGCGACGGAATTCTCCTAGGACGGGCAGCAGGTAGAGCGCGGTGAATTCATTGGCG
>JBEKXO010000163.1:0-10703 GCA_049511995.1 Terriglobales bacterium | reverse complement strand
TGATCAAGCCGAGCGGCGTCTTGCACCAGCGTTCCTGTGTTGGCGATGGCCCAATCAAGCTGGCTGATCCCAACTTTTGCCCGGGCAGCGACTTCGCGATTGACGTCAAACTTTAACCCGGGCTGCGCGGCCGCCAGTTGTTTCCGGTCGAGTCCGTCAAGAAAGGGGCACTTTGCCCACACCGCGTACGCCTGGGGAGCGTCGCCGATTTCGGCATCACGCAAATAATTGAGGATGAACTCGAGCGCCTCGCTCTTCCGAGAAAAGTAGTGGACCTCGGCGTTGACAGCCTCAGCGCGGAGTTTGAAGCTATCAAAGGCGGCACTCATCCCTCATGCCTTTCCCGACCGAGTGCCCGTGGCTAGATCTTTTCGGCACTCACGGATCTTCTGCACGAAGATAAAGGCAAGACGCAGGGCGGGCGGTGACAGACATCACAGAGCCCTGTGATCCCGGGCAGAGAGCCATCATCAACCCACCACGAGTCTGCTCCGCGGACCATGCGGCGGGTACTATAAAATGCATCCATAGCACGCCGATGCCCGGATGGCGAAACTGGCAGACGCACGGGACTTAAAATCCCGAGTCCTTAACGGGACGTGACGGTTCGATTCCGTCTCCGGGCACCAACCAACCTACCCGACGTCTAATTCTTTGTAAGTTTCGACAAGGGCGCCGACAGGCGATTTATTAGTGGAATTAGAACGAAAACTGAAGACTACTTTGCTTTCGGCAGAACAAAATGGAATGATCGTGCTCGATCAGGCCGCGCATGCCAGTGCGCCATCTGGCCGCGAGCGGGAAAGAAGAACCGCGCCGCTCTGGTCCGCATCAGATCAAGCGGACCGCAACGGAATTGCCATTTCTTCGCGATCTGACTGACATCGTTCAACGATCTCTAAACGATCGCTTGCACCAACCTTGCGCAGAATGCGATGAATATGGTTCTTGACGGTTTGCTCGGAGAGGTTAATGCGGCTTCCAATCTCTTTGTTGGAAAGCCCGTGGCGAATCAGGCCTACTAGCTCTTGCTCTCTTCGGGTCAGGCCAAATTTCGTTTTGTGCTGTGGTTTAAAGGAGAAAGAAACTTCCCGGGCAGCACACCGGAATAACGACAGCGAAAAGCAAGGTGGGCATACTGCTTCGCCGGCGGCTACTGCCCTGATCACGCGAACGATGTCGGCTGCCGACGCATCCTTCAAAACATAGCCCACGACTCCATCGGCTACAGCCCGCAAAAAAGTGGCTTCATCGTCCTCCATCCCCACCATAATTGCCTTGCGTTTTTCTCCCGCGTGGCGCATGCGCGCAACCAGGCGCGGACCAGTGAGCGCGACGCTAGCGGAGTCGAACAGGATTACGTCAGGATCGGCGGCAGAAACCTTCTCCAACACAGAACTGGAAAATGGAATTGCGCCAGCCACGACGATGTCTTCTTTTTTTCGGAGGACGCGAACCAAGGCTTCGCGGAGCAAACAATTCTCAGCGAGAAGGAAAACGACAATTCGATCGACAGGCATAGAAATGGTCACCTACCAGGCCCCACATTCGCATGCCCCCTCGAGCGAAACAAGATTAGCACAAATAGGCATAAAGTTTTCCACATACAAGTGCATCCGTTGGTTAGTGCGTCCTTAAATGGCTAGAACTAATAGGTACCCTTTTTCTGGTACGAAAGAGTACGTCTACATCCTCTATCGACCTTGGTTCATTGGTACGTAATTGAGTCTTGTCCTATCGTCACCAACAACGTAGAAGTGCTGGTCGAGGAATATCTCCGTGAAACGAACGCGAGTTCTAGTGGCAAACCGGCCGCGATTAATGCGGGAGCTCGTGCTCGCCGTGATCGCCGACCAACCGGATATCGAAGTGATTGGCGAGTTGCAGAACGAGAGTGAACTCGTGGAAGCCGTCGAGGAAGCGCGTCCCGATATTTTGATTCTCGCCCTCGATGACGCCGGGGAACGGATTGCGCAGTGCGGCTTTCTGCTGGGCAGGTATCCGCAGATGAAGATCCTCGCGCTCGCCCCGGAGCAGAATCGCGGCGTGTTTTATTGGGCGACCGTCGACGTTCGCACCAAGCCTCTAGAGAGTTCCGAAGCCGGAATCTTGAGTGCGCTGCGTGAACGTCCATCGCTGGTTGGCACGATACATAACTAGCTTTTTGGATCGCAAGAGCTTTGAGTAAGTTATTGATCGACAAGAGGTTACATTCAAAACTCGAATGTGACTGAGACGGCGGAGCTGTGATCGGGAGCGCGATCGGTGCTTGAAAATAGTCTCTTAAAATCGGATCAAGTTGCGGAAGCGCCACCCATCTTCGGGCACGCCGAAAAGCATTTCCATGCTGTGCACTGGTATGCCGTTTCGGTTCGTCCCCGGCACGAGTGGGCGGTAACTCGCCATCTCGCGCAGCGCGGATTGAACTACTTTCTTCCCGTCTACCGTAGCGTGCGCCGATGGAAGGATCGCCGCAAGGAATTGGAAATGGCGCTGTTCCCGGGCTATGTGTTCGTGAACCTCAAGCTTGGCGACCGGATGGGGGTTCTTCAGGCTCCGGGAGTGGTGCAGTTCGTAACTTTTCAGGGCCAGCCGGCCGCGGTGCCGGATTCGGAGATCCAGACGCTCGAGTCGAGTTTGTCGGCCGGCATGCATCCCCTGCCGCATCCTTACCTGCGGCAAGGCAAGAAAGTTCGAGTTAAGAGTGGGCCACTTGCCGACGCGGAAGGAATCATGATCCGCCGCAAAGATGGCTTTCGCCTGGTGCTCTCGATCGATCTGCTTATGCGATCCGTAGTGCTCGAAGTGGACGAGGCTGACGTTGAGCCGCTCTAGAAACATCCTCTTTTGCTCGGTGGAACCAGACTCCAAGCTGTTTTCAAAAGTGAGATTACTCATGTTAAGTATGGTTCATGCGATGAGGTCCGGTGCGATCAGAGGGGGAATTCTGGCGGTGTTCCTGGCCGTTTCCGCTCCTTGGGTCTGCGCTCAAGCGGTGTCCGCTCAGGACACGCCGATTTATAGCCGCACCCCTGCGCTCGAGACATCCCGTTCGCAGGCCGAACGTCAGGCAGAGGAAACCGTGTCCCTGTCGGCCGAGAAGCTGATCGGACTTCTCCGTCGAGAAACAGGCCTGATGCTGGAAGTAAAAAAACTTCTGGTACGTAAAGCATTTGAGCAGGGCAGGATTCTCGATCCCAATGATCTAACCGACGAAGCGCTCTTTCGGTTGCTGCGAGAAGAAAATACGATCCGAGTTCTTGTGACGCAAGAGGTCTCCCGGCGTCTCTACATACGAGCACTGCCAACCCCAGAAGAGCGCCGGCGCGAGTTGGCCGCAAACGGTGGTGTGCTACCCGCGACCAACACTCCGGACAAAGTCGGTAGTCAGGTCGGTAGTCAGGAAGATCGCTATTGGGCTGAGGAAGCAAAGCGCGAAATGGAGGTTCTTAAGCAAGCCCAGCCTCCGAATAATCTTCAGAACAACCCCCGGGTTCCTCAAGGTTTACCTGGAATTCAGCAACAGCAGGAATTGGATAGCCGCCGCGCGGTCGAGATGGCGCAGTTGCAACTGCAGTCGCAAGATCTCGGTGACTTTGACGGGCCCGAGGAATCGGGTTCAATGTCTCGAATCAGTCCCGACCAGTTGGCCTTACTGATGCGCTCAAGTTCTGGAATGCAGACAGCGTCGCTCGGTGGATCCGCGGGCGGAGCGCTCGGGGGCGGCTCCAGAGGCGGCTCGATGAGCCTGCCCACGGGACTGGATGCCAGCGCGTTGCAGGGTTTACAGACGTCAACGCTTTCGGGCGGAGACCTCTTTGGCTCGGGCGCGGGATTCCCGCAGGACCAGCCCTCGTTGGGTCAGCGCGCCTCGCTGGATACCGGCCGCGACCGCCTGCTGCTGCCAAAAATCCCACGTCCCGACCATGCCCCGCTGCGGCATCAGGTGAACCCGTACGCAGATGTTCCTTCCCTTTACGACATGTATTCGCAATACGGCAGAGTTTCGCCTAAGTTGGTTCGATTCGGGGATGACATCTTCAAAAATGGAACGGGAAACTTCGAGCAGCTGCCGATGGACCTTCCGGTCGGCCCTGATTACATACTCGGACCGGGTGACGGCATCAATATTAATCTTTCCGGTGGAATCTCGCAGCGCCTGCGCCGCGTAGTAGACCGGGAAGGCAGAATCGCGTTGCCCGAAGCGGGCGCCGTGCTAGTCTCCGGGCGCAGTCTCGGAGATGTCCAACGAATGGTGCAAACCACTCTGCAGAGCGAGTTCCGGAATGTGCAGGCTGAGGTTTCGCTCGCTCGCTTGCGGACCATTCGAGTGTACGTAGTGGGAGATGTGGAACGGGCTGGAGCCTATGACATCAGTTCGCTTTCCTCGCCCTTGAATGCCGTATTCCTGGCAGGCGGCCCGACGTCGCGTGGATCACTGCGAGTCCTCCGCCACTATCGTGGAGATGCATTAGTTCAAGACGTAGACGTTTACGATCTGCTGCTCCACGGAATTCGGTCCGGTGTCCAGCCCTTGCAGTCGGGCGACACGGTGCTGGTCCCGCCTCTTGGATCTGAAATCACCGTGGAGGGCATGGTCCGCCGTCCAGCAATCTACGAACTGCACGGCGAGAAAAATCTGGCGGAGGTGCTGGAACTGGCCGGCGGTGTCCTGACCACCGGCACCTTGCGCCACGTCGATGTCGAGCGTGTGCAAGCTCATGAAACCCGCACCATGCTCCGGCTCGATATTCCTGAGAACAACAATCAGGCGAGCGTCGACAAGGCGCTTGATGATTTCCCCGTTCAAGATGGGGACAAAATCAAGATTTCTCCTATCCTTCCATACGCCGACAAGACCGTCTACTTGGAAGGGCATGTCTTCCGACCCGGAAAATACGCTTTCCAGGACGGCATGATGATCACCGACCTCATCAAGTCCTATAACGACTTGCTTCCCGAACCATCCAAACTTCATGCCGAAGTTGTTCGCCTGAATCCGCCGGACTACACGCCGCAGGTCATCGCCTTCAATCTCGACGACGCCTTAAGCGGCAAGGCGCAACCCGTGGCCTTGAAGCCCTTCGACACGGTTCGCATCTTCTCCCGTTTCGATTTCGAAGACTCGCCGATCGTAACCGTGGCCGGAGAAGTTCGCGATCCCGGGGATCACCTGACCAATGGTGCAACTCGCGTGCGCGACGCCGTCTACCTTGCGGGAGGTTTGACCCCCAACGCTTCCACGGATTCCGTGCAGATATTGCGCCGCACCGGCGATAACAAGCTCACCGTTTTGAGCGTTAATCTCAAGCTGGCGCTGGCTGGCGATGACAAAGACAATGTCCCGCTTGAGCCCAAGGACCGTCTCATCATCCACCGCAATCTCGCCAAAGTTGACCCCCCGACCGTAACCATCGAAGGCGAAGTAGGCCGCCCTGGCAAATATCCACTAGGGCAGGACATGACCGCAGCTGAACTGGTTCGAACGGCTGGCGGTTTCAAGCGCGGTGCCTTCACCGAAAGCGCAGACTTAACCCGCTATACCGTCGAAGACGATAAGAAGGTGGTTGGCGAGCACGATACCATTCAGATTGCGCGCGCATTAGCGGGCGATCCCGACACCGACATGCGACTGCGCGACGGTGACGTGCTTACCATTCGGCAGTTGGCAGGCTGGCGTGACGTCGGTGCCACGATTACGCTGACTGGCGAAGTGATGCACCCCGGAACCTACGGGATCGAGAATGGCGAGCGATTGAGCTCGGTCATCGAGCGTGCCGGAGGTCTGCGGAATGATGCTTATCCTTACGGCGCAGTGTTCGAACGGGTGCAAGTTCGCGAACTCGCAGAGCGCAACCGCACTGACCTGTTGCGTACGGTCGAGGAGGAAGGTCCCGCGTTGAAGGCCGCTCCAGACGGCGACGCCGACCAGAAAGCCGCCAAGGATGCTGCACTCATGCAGTGGCAGTCGACCATGGAGCGCCTGCAGATGACGCCTCCAGCCGGACGTATGGTCATTCACATCACGAAGGATGTGAAGCGCTGGCGAAATAGCGTCGCAGATATTCAGGTGCGCGCCGGAGACAGTCTCCACATTCCAAAAGTTCCCAATTCCGTCATGGTCGATGGCGCCGTTTACAACCCAACTGCCGTCTCCTACAAGCCAGGCAGGACCACGGCTTGGTACTTGGGCCAGGCTGGCGGTCCGAGTAATGTTGCCAACAAGAAGAACATATTCGTGATTCGAGCGGACGGATCGGTCGTCGCGGGCAAGGGTGGAATGTTCGGCGGAGGAGTAGAAAGCGCGCAACTGCGGCCGGGCGACCTGGTGATGGTGCCGGAGAAAACCTTCAGCGCCAATACGCGATGGAAGAGCATTCTGGAAGGATCACAAATCGCGTATGCCGTCGGAATTGCGATCCAGGTCGCGCGAGGTTTCTAATCGCGTGAGGTTCAGGTTGTGCTTAGTCATGTTAGCCATACTTTTGCCGGCGCTCGGGTCTGGGCAGTCCAATAATCCAGCAGATCCAACTGCAAACCCAGCTAAAGATCAGAACTCGGCGAACCGCACGGGAGGACTAGGCAGCGAAACGAATAGTTCGGAAGCAAACATTCCCGATGCTCCGCAGCCCAGCGACACCGACAATAAGCTCAGCACTCTTCCGCGAGCCTTACTGCACGATCAGATCGGCATCTGGACAAGCCCCGCGAGGGTGCGCTTTCCAGACGCTACGTGGCTAGTTCCCCTCGGAGGATTCACCGCGGCACTATTGACGACGGACACTGATGTCAGCCGCCATCTTTCAAATTCGCCGGACACGCTCCTACGCTACAAACATATCTCTGACTATGGTGCCTACTCGATGGCGGCAGGAGCGGGAGGACTCTACTTCCTGGGACTCGTCGACCATGATGAACACCAGCGTGAAACGGGATTCCTGAGCGGAGAAGCAGCCGTCGACAGCCTGGCGGTGGTGGAGGCGCTCAAGTTTGCCACCGGTCGCGAGAGGCCATACCAGGATAATGCGAACGGAAAGTTTGGCCACAGCGGTTCATCGTTTCCATCCGAACATTCAGCCGTTGCCTGGTCGATCGCGGGGATAGTGGCGCATGAGTACCCCAATCCATTTATCAAGTATTTTTCCTACGGACTGGCAACGCTGGTGAGCGCAACGCGCGTCACCGCCAAAGAGCATTTTCCCTCCGACGTCTTGATTGGCTCCGCGTTGGGATATCTGATCAGCGAATACATCTATCGCCAACACCACGATCCCGACCTTCGTGGCTCCGCTTGGGAGACTCCGGCGATCCGTCCGGAAAGCCCGTCACATTGGGAGTCCAAGGATATGGGCTCGCCCTACGTTCCGCTGGATAGCTGGGTTTATCCCGCGCTCGAACGGCTGGCCGCTCTCGGATACATCCACAGCGCGATAACGGGAATGCGTCCCTGGACGCGCATGGAATGTGCGCGGCAGGTAAGTGAGGCTGGGGATAGTATCGATGAAGCCGAAGCCGGGGTGACCGCGCAGCTTTACCGCGAGCTACTCGGAGAGTTCTCCCGCGAAGTGGAGTTGCTGGGCGGTGGCGACAACGCTGAACTCCGCCTCGAATCAACCTATACGCGCGCTACAGAGATCGCGGGCAAACCCCTTACCGACGGCTATCACTTCGGACAGACGATCACCAACGATTTTGGCCGCCCCGAGGAGCGGGGCTTCAACAACGTTTCCGGTTTGTCGGGATGGGCGGAGGACGGCCCATTTGGGGTTTATGTCCGCGGCGAATTTCAGCATTCACCTTCCGCGCCCGCTCTGCCGCTGGCCGCCCGCGACGCCATATCCCAAGCCGATTTTGGGCTCTCGTTTGCCCCACTGCCGCCTGGTGGCTATCCAGTGCCGCCCGATACCCCGACATCCACCACCGATCGTGGCCGTTTGCTGGATTCCTATGTCGCGATGAACATTTCCGACTGGCAGATTTCATACGGCAAACAGAGCCTATGGTGGGGACCGAGTGAAGGCGGAGCAATGATGTTGAGCGATGCCGCCGATCCTCTTACCATGTTTCGCATCAACCGTGTCACGCCGATCAATCTGGGATGGTTTGGTGAAATCCGGAGCGAGTATTTCATCGGTCAGTATTCCGGCTACAACTTCATGTTTACTCCTTCAGGTTTGGTTGGGCAGTACGGCCAATACCTCCATCCACAGCCCATCATCCACGGAGAAAGATTCAGCTGGAAGCCAACCAAGAATTTCGAGTTTGGCCTGTCGCGTACTACTGACTACGGTGGGCCAAACTACCCCCTGACCTTGCACACATTTCTCCGAAGTGTGTTTTCGACCAGCATCACTGCTCCGGGTGCCCCGAACAAGCCCGGTGCCCGTCGGTCAGGCCTCGATTTCAGCTATAGGTTTCCGCGGCTTCACGGATTGACATTCTATGCGGATAGCTTTACTCAGCATGATGTTTTCAGTCCGCTGGTTGGTCCCGATGTCGCGGCCTGGCTGGGGGGAATCTACATTCCTCAACTGCCGAAGTTACCGAAAATGGATTTCCGCGTGGAAGGAATCGAGACAGATCCTCCGATTGGAGGTAATGTCGGACACGGTTTTTTTTACTATGACCAAACCTGGATTACAGGCTTCCAGAACGCGGGCCACCTGATGGGCAGTTGGGTCGGACGTGAGGGACAGGGTGTACAGGCGTGGACTACCTATTGGTTCACCCCGCGTAACAAGCTGCAATTTGAATTCAGACACCTGAAAGTCAGTCGTGAGTTCATCACCGATGGTGGCACCGAAGCGGACGCAAGCGTGCGTGGGGATTTCTGGGTGCGGTCGAGTTTTAGTCTATCGGCGATGGTCCAGTATGAAGCTTGGACTTTTCCAGTGCTCGCGACGAGCAGGCAGTCTGACCTTAGCTCGTCCCTGCAGTTGACATTCTGGCCCAAGGGTTTTTCACGTAAGAACAGTTCAGACTAGTGGTGTTTCGCGGGCACAAGCGTTCCCGCGTACAGGTAGAACGCAGTTCTGACAACTCTCGAAGGAAAAACAGCTAGACAGGTCAAAGACATACAATGCATTCCTCGATCGGTCTGACAAGTTCTCCGAAACCTCAATCCGCTTTTCCTCCCGACCTGGCTGTGGTCGTACCGGGCACGCGGCACACTCCGGCCGCGCGATTTCGTAGCCACTTAACAAAACTTGAAGTGCTCGCCGATTTCGCGACCGTGATTGGCGCAGTGATGTCGAGTTACGCGGTCTACTATTTGCTCGGACTGGGTAGGCAACTCCACTACTCGCGCTCGGTCGTTTTTGGCGTTTCCGCTACATTCGCCGTCGTGATCGTCCTCATGCTCGACCGCGTGGGAGCGTACTCGAGT
Source organism: Terriglobales bacterium (assembly GCA_049511995.1). Taxonomy (GTDB): domain Bacteria; phylum Acidobacteriota; class Terriglobia; order Terriglobales; family Acidobacteriaceae; genus Acidiflorens. The sequence continues at coordinate 1,318 of JBEKXO010000163.1, read as the reverse complement.
GGAACCAGTTTGTTACGTGTGCGCGAAACCGAGCACGTCCTTCGCGTCTCCATGCAGGCTCTAGGTTTCATACTCGGCGTGAGTTTTTTTACCAGCTTCCTGTTCTCGCGCTGGTTGCTGGTAATCGCTCTCGGCTTGGTGCCTCTATTCCTTTTTCTCGAAAAGCATTTCGTGTACCTCCTGGTGCAGCACCTGCATGCCAAGGGCTACGGCCTTGAACGGGTTCTTATTTATGGCTCCGGGTCAACCGGCCGCCGCGTTTACTCGGTTCTACGCCGCTCCCCGAAACTTGGCCTGGAACCGGTAGCCTTCGTCGATGACAACGCGGCCAAGGTCGGTTGTGCCATTTTTGAATTGGGCTACGAGAATCGCCGCTCGGCCTCAGTAATGCGTGGTCCGCTGACCCGGGACTTGGTTGCGGACTGCGCTGCCGATCTGGTTGTCATCGCCATCCCTTCGCTCCATCACGAAAAGTTTCACCAGGCGGTAGAGGAAGCCATGGCTGCCAACGCGCGGGTATCCTTCGTCCCCAGTCACTTTGTTCACTCCGATCCGGCGGTTAACTTTCAGGACATCGATGGCGTTCTGCTAGCCTCCTTCAGCCGCGACCCGAGGCGCTTCACTTACGAATGGGCCAAACGTATTTTCGACATCGTCGGAGCCGCGGCCCTGCTGGTCATCGGCTCGCCGCTCTTTGTGCTCCTCGCCATTCTGATCAAACTCGACTCCAGGGGGCCGGCGCTGTTTCGTCAGGAGCGGATCGGCCTGAACGGGCGAAAGTTCCGCATGTTCAAGTTTCGTACCATGCACACCGAGGCTCCCGCCTATGCTTACTCCCCCAAAGAGTCAGAAGACCTCAGGATTACGCGACTCGGCCGCTTCCTCCGCCGCACCAGTCTGGATGAGCTTCCCCAACTGGTGAACGTCCTCCGAGGCAACATGTCGCTGGTCGGACCTCGTCCCGAAATGCCATTCATCGTCGAGACCTATACCGAACGCCACTCCCAGCGTCTCCAGGTAAAACCAGGAATTACCGGCCTCTGGCAGCTCAGTGGTGACCGCAATTACCTGATTCACGAAAACATCGAGTATGATCTCTACTACATAAAGAATCGGAATTTCTTCATGGATATTGCAATTCTGCTGCACACGTGCATTTTCGCGATGCGAGGAATTTAGGCGCTAATACGTAGTGATGTCGGTCAACATTCAAGAAGGAAAACGAGAACCCATCGTGGAGAGCCGAAGACAGAGCACAGTGGTCCACGAGATTGAGCCGGTAACTGAGGATGAGTTTCCCTCCCATTCTGTTACTGAC
>JBEKXO010000162.1:0-18442 GCA_049511995.1 Terriglobales bacterium | reverse complement strand
AAGCCGTCCGCCGAATAACACCTGTAACGTGAGATAATTTTCGGCCCATCCACTGAGGCCGAATGTCTGACCGCGATACCCTTCGTGCGATCTTCCGCTATAAAACCGAAACTGCCCTACGTGACCTTGAGCGCCAGAAGGAACTGGAACACGAACGCAAACTAGCTGAAATACGCGCATCTGGATTCCCGCCCACTCCCGTAATTCCACCGCCAGAAACAATTGCAGACCAACTCGAAAGACTACGTGGCGAATGCAACTGGACGCACGAGCGCTTAGCCGAAGCCGTCAACCTGGATGTTAGCTCTGTAACACGTCATCTCGCAGGAAACGCGACCCCGCAACTGGGAAATATTGCTAGATACGAACACGCGTTTAGCAAGCACCTTAAGCGACAGGTACTTATCAAGAAAACGCCACGAAAACGCGGGTGAAACGCCGTGAGGATGACGTTGTGCTGCAAGCCCTGACCGCGTATCACTGGGCCATGCCTCACTAGATACAAATTCGCGGCCCACCACAATTAGCGAGCAAAGGGAAAGGGGAGCAGTTTGTCTGCTCCCCTTCGTGTCTTAGGCGGACGTGGCGAAACTAGCAAACGCAGCGGTCTCTAAAACCGCCACTCTGGACAGGGTTTGCGGGTGCAAATCCCGCCGTCCGTACCAACCAAAACTACCCGCAAACCCAAGAAAAGTAAAGAAACGATGCGCTTTTATCTTGACAAACAACGAGCGCTCGTTGTATATTTACATCATGTTGAACGCGACAAAACCCGCTAAAACAATGACTTGTGGGGCTTGCAATGTCGTTTGCCAACGCTTCGGAAAACACCGAAACGGATTGCTCCGGTTCCGCTGTCCGAACTGCAAAAAGACCTACACCGAAGCGCATACGCGGACGCTGGATTCGATGTACATCTCTCAAGATAAAGCCGCGCTCGCCCTTCAACTGCTGGTCGAAGGCAACTCGCTACGATCCACGCAACGCATCACCGGACTGGACATAAACACCCTCATGTCGCTGCTCGTTCGCGCCGGGGAGCGCTGCCAATCACTTATGGAATCCACGATGCGGAACCTGACCCTAAAGCATTTGCAGTGCGATGAAATCTGGACTTACGTCGGAAAGAAAAATCGCCGCGTTCGCAAGGATGACTCTCCCGATTTAGGCGATGCTTGGGTGTTCGTCGCGCTGGACGAAGAAACCAAACTGGTGCCGTTTTTCCAAGTCAGCAAGCGCACCAGAGACAACACGATTCAGTTCCTACATGGCCTAAAGAATTGCTTGAGCGATGAACGCTTTCAGATCACAACTGACGGATGGCATTTCTACCGTTCGATTCAAGGCATCTTCGCGGGACAAGCGGACTTCGCGCAGCTTGTGAAATTGTTCGGGGATTACGGACAGCACGATAGCCCCGACGCGAGGTACTCCCCATCAGGACTCACGGAGGTCATATCCAAGATCGTTGACGGACGGCCCGACCCTGACCACATCTCGACTAGCTTTGTAGAGCGCCAGAACCTCACGATGCGTATGGCGATCCGCCGATTCACGCGCCTGACGAACGCTTTCTCCAAGAAAGTGACGAACCTGAAAGCCGCCGTCGCGTTGCACTTCGCCTACTACAACTTCTGCCGCATTCACAAATCGCTTCGCGTCACCCCGGCTATGGAAGCGGGTCTAACCGATCATGTTTGGACGATTGCGGAACTGCTGGCGACGGCATAACATTGCCGTCGTCAGTGCCCTCTACTAATCTCCGTACGGCATCGCGATTCACTGAACAACCGAAGCGACACTCAAGAAAGGCGGCTATGATCTGCTCGTTGGATGAGTTTCGATTGTTGCTAAGAAAATGGGAAAACGAATCTACCCACGTTGCGGTGTTATCCATAATGCGAACTCCTTCTGAGGTTTTATGTACATCGGTAGTCGAAGGCAAAATCAAAAGATTGAACGACAGCGAGTTTACCGTCGCCGATGACGGAGACAGCATGGCCCGCGTTAGCTTCGAGAACTGTCGCTTCAAATACGAAGATTCGGAAACTCTATTCGGTCCTCATCAGGGCAAGCGCTACGAAAATTGCGTCGTCCTGCTACTTATGACGGAAGATGGAAGCAGCTCCGTATCGGTCATGAGCGTTAAGCCAAAGACAACCTAAATTGCGAAGTGTACAATTTTGGCGCTATGAAAACAGCATCCATGCTTCTGCTTTACGCTGTCCTAGCGTCCCACTGCCATGCCGAAAAGAAACCCGCAATCTCCGAAGAAAACCTAGCCAAACTCCAAGCGGTCAAGACCGTATTCGTGGATGGCAACAGCGAGTCGGCAGATAAGCTCCGCGAAAAGATGGAGTCATGGACGTGCCTGAAGTTGAGCAGCAATAAATCTCAGGCTGACGCGATTATGAGTGTCGAAGAACGCGAGAAGCCGAGTGATCTGCACAAGCTGGCCGCGTCCGTGGTCATCACGATGCCGAACGGCGATCAGGTGTGGACACGAACCAAAACGGGCGAAGGTGTTGTGCATTCTGGGGCAGGAATGGCCGCAGAGAATCTCTTGCACGATCTGGCGAAAGACGCCTGTCCCGGTTGGTCACGGCGAAATCACTGACCTTCAAATCTTCAACGCACATTTCAGACACTACCCGGTCCATCTTTTTAACCGATTTGTAACACGCCTCTGCTAGCCTCAAAGGGAATGTCCAATCAAGCCCTGCCCCGGCCGCGTTTCAACGCTCCCGAACCGGAGCGGGGTCCCAAGGCTGCAGGTAGAATCGAAACCCGGACCGCCCCGCTGTTGCAAAAAAAAGTCAGCGAAATTCCCGATGCTCTGTTTGGCTGGGTGATGCGCCTCTGCGGCTTGTGCGTAGTCGCGCTGTTGGGCTTGATCGTCTACCAACTCGTAGTCGGCTCCGAACTTTCCTGGCACGCCTTTGGCTGGAAGTTTTTTTGGCATTCCGACTGGAATCCTGTCGAAGATCAATACGGCGCGCTACCCTTCATGTTTGGGACGATCGTCTCCTCGTTCCTCGCGCTCGTAATTGCCGTGCCCCTGTCTCTTGGCGTAGCAGTCTTTACCACCGAGATGTGCCCGATCAAGTTGCGCGGAATCCTCTCTTTCACGACAGAACTTCTGGCTGCCATCCCCAGCGTGGTGTATGGACTGTGGGCCATCTTCGTTCTGGTGCCGCTGTTGCGCGAATACGTCCAGCCGTTCCTCGCCCGAACACTAGGCTGGACCAGTCTGTTCAGCGGGCCGCCTTACGGCATCGGCATGCTGGCCGCGGGCGTGATTCTGGCCATCATGATTATTCCCATCATCTCGTCGATCGCTCGCGAGGTGCTTACCGTTGTTCCCCAGCATCAGCGCGAGGCGGTGCTCGCCCTCGGAGCAACCCGATGGGAGATGATTCGCATGGGCGTTCTGCGCAACGCGCGCGCCGGAATCGTTGGCGCCATCATTCTTGGCCTCGGCCGCGCTCTCGGCGAGACCATGGCCGTCACCATGGTCATCGGCAACCGTCCCGAGATTGCGAAGTCGCTCTTTGCTCCCGGATACACCATGGCCAGCGTTCTCGCCAACGAATTCACCGAAGCGACCGGCGATCTCTATCTTTCCGCGTTGATCGAGATCGGCCTGGCATTATTTTTTGTCACGATCGTGGTCAACGCCCTGGCGCGCCTCCTCGTGTGGAGCGTGACGCGGGGACAACCGGCGAGAAGTCTCGCCTAACCTCAGATGCCTGACACAAAATCCAATTCGACCGAACTCCCGATTCCGCAAGTGAACATTCCGCCAATTAGCTGGCGTCGGCGGGTGACTGACCATGTCATGACCGGCGTTTCAGTCTTGACGGTCGTGCTCGTGCTTTTACCGCTTTTCGCAATTTTCGCCTATCTGGTCATCAAAGGCATCGGGTCGATTAACCTCGCCTTCCTGACGCAGACTCCGAAGCCGGTAGGTGAAGCTGGAGGCGGCATGGCGAATGCCATCGTCGGCTCCATGGTCATTCTCGCGATCGCGAGTGTGCTTGGCGTGCCGCTCGGAATCGGCGCTGGCATCTTTCTCTCTGAATACGGCCGCAATCGCTACGGCGACATTGTCCGTTTTGTCTCCGACGTGCTCAACGGCGTGCCCTCGATCGTGATCGGCATTGTTGCTTACGGCCTCGTGGTGATGCGGCAGAAGCATTTTTCCGCCCTCGCCGGCGGCGTGGCGCTGGCCATCATGATGGTACCGACCATCGCTCGAACCACAGAACAGATGCTGCTTCTCGTGCCGCAAGCGATCCGCGAAGCCGCCTATGGCTTGGGTGTTTCGCGCTGGCGCACCACGCTCTCGATCACGCTGCGCACCGCCACCTCCGGCGTCATCACCGGAGTTATGCTGGCCTTCGCACGCGTCGCCGGAGAAACCGCCCCGCTGCTCTTCACCGCTTTTGGAAATCAATTCTGGAATTGGAAAAGCGATCAGCCGACCGCCGCCTTGTCCCTGCAAATTTTCACCTACGCCATCTCGCCCTTCGACGAATGGCACCGACAAGCGTGGGCGGGCGCGCTGGTTTTGATTATCTTGATCGTCGGCGCGGTAGCCGCCGTGCGCATCGCAGTACGGCACGGAACGTTGGCGGGGGCTTAGCTGTTATAAGTAGTTTATGAATTGTCATCCTGAGCGCAGTAGATGATTTGCGAAGCGAATCATCTATGGAGTCGAAGGACCCCTACCTTCACCACGATGTATGCACTAAGTCAGGAGTTTAGTCAGTCATGGGAGTAGGAATCACCGTCGAGCACCTCAATGCCTTCTATGGCAAGACGCAGGCGTTGTTCGACGTCAACATCGCCGTGCTCGCCAATCACGCGACCGCGTTGATCGGTCCGTCGGGCTGTGGCAAGTCCACTTTTATTCGCTGTCTCAATCGTATGCACGAAACTATCCCCGAAGCCCGCGTCGATGGCACGGTCCGTATAGGCGATCTCAGCGTCTACAACGGAACTTCAGCCACCCAACTGCGCCGCCGGGTCGGCATGGTGTTTCAGAAGCCCAATCCGTTTCCCACCATGTCCATCTATGACAACGTGGCCGCCGGACTCAAGCTCAATGGCTTTCGCAAGCGCAAGCAACTCGATGAGATTGTGCACAAATCTTTGAACGCGTCTGCCCTCTGGGACGAAGTAAAAGACCATCTCCACAAAAAATCCGGCGCGAGCCTCTCCGGAGGTCAGCAGCAGCGCCTCTGCATCGCCCGCGCCCTTGCCGTCCAGCCAGAAGTTCTCCTCATGGATGAACCCTGTTCCGCGCTCGATCCCATCTCCACCGGCAAGATCGAAGAACTCATTTTTCAATTAAAAGAGCAATACACGATCGTGATTGTGACGCATAATATGCAGCAGGCTGCTCGTGTGGCCGAATTCACCGGGTTTTTCTTGCTGGGCAAAATGATCGAATTCGACAAAACGGAAAAGATCTTCACCAATCCCTCCGACAAACGGACGGAAGATTACGTCACCGGCCGATTCGGATAGTGATGAGGTCAGAGGTAAGAGGTCAGATCGCAGAGGTGAAGCCCCGAGCCTCAAGCATCTGGTTTTAACTTCTGCAATCTGACCTCTAACCTCTGACCTAGGTGAAGCAGGGTTCGAATAGAAAGGTTTCTTAGAATGCGCACGCGCTTTCAGCAGCAGATGGAGGACCTTCGCGAGAAACTGCTCCGCATGGGCGGTCTCGCGGAACTCGCAGTCGATCGCGCTACCCAGGCCTACACGCAACGCGATCTCACTCGCTGTCAGCTGGTCCTCGAAAACGAGGGCCTGATCAATGCGGCCGAGCGCGAGATCGACGAACTCGCCTTTGACATCCTCGCGACACAGCAGCCCGCAGCGACCGATCTTCGCTTCATCCTCGCGGTCACCAAAATTAACGCCGACCTCGAACGTGTCGGGGACCAAGCGGTCAACATCGCCGAGCGCGTCATGGACATGATCGAACTGCCCGCGGTCGAACTGCCCGTCGACATTGCCCGAATGGCGACTGCCGTCAGCGCCATGGTCCGTCGCGCCCTGGAATCCTTCGTCGAAGGCAAAGCCGAACTCGCCCAGGCCGTGCTCGAAATGGATCACGTTGTCGACCGCATGCGCGACGAAGCCTTCATCGTCCTCGTGCGCAAGATGAACGAAGAGCCGCAGGTGACGCAACAGGCGCTGGACGCTCTCCTCGTAGCTCGCAATCTAGAGCGTGTTGCCGATCACGCAACAAACATCTCGGAAGACGTTATTTTCTGGGTCTTAGGCGCAGACGTCCGTCATCATGCCCAAGCCGCGTCCGTAGCCCCCCGCCCCGAAAGACGCGAGCAATAAAAGGGGGCGCGCCGAATCGAGGGTTTCCCGGAAAACTGAGGGTTCCCCGTCCTTCGCGTCCTGTGCGAAGAGTGGGAGGCGTGAATGCCAGCAGTACGCGTCTAACTCCCCCTGCGTTAAACTGTTCGAGCCCATGAGCCATAGAATTCGCGTTTTTGCCACCTGCGATATCGGAGACGCCCTCAACCCTCTTCGTCAGAAGGGATACGACCTCGAAGTCTATCCCCAGCCCGAAGCCCCGCCGAAAAGCCTGATAATCGAAAAGGTCAAGTCCGGCATCGACGGCCTGATCACGACGCTCCGCGATCCCATCGACGCCGAGATTTTTGCCGCCGGAAAAGGCACGCTCAAGGTAGTCGCCCAATATGCCGTCGGATTCGACAACATCAACCGTGCCGACGCCAACAAATACAAAGTCCCATTCACGAATACCGCCGACGTGTTGACTGAAGCGACCGCCGAATTCGCTTTCTTCCTCATGGGAGCGCTGGCCCGCAAACTCTGGCCTGCCGAACATCTCACTCGCGAAAATCGCTGGGGCTACTGGCATCCTTATCTGCCCTTTCTCGGCGACGAAGTCACCGGCAAAACTGTAGCCGTCATCGGCACCGGCCGCATCGGCCAAGCCTTCATCAAGAAGTGCGCCGGATTCGACATGAACATCCTGTGCTTCGATCCAGCCTATGAGAATCACGACTATATAAAAGCAATACAAGAAGTGTTGGATCTCCGCTTCCAGCGCGGCATCAGCTCCGAGCGATGCTCGATCCGTTACACGACATTGAACGAAGCTTTGAGCAGTGCCGATTTCATCAGCCTGCATGCTCCGCTCCTTCATAAAGGCGAGAGCTCGACGCCGACCTATCGCCTGATCAACGAAACCACGCTGCGGATGATGAAACCAACGGCAATGCTCATCAATACTTCGCGCGGGCCCGTAATCGATGAAGCAGCTCTGGCGCGCGCCTTGCGCGAAAACTGGATCGCCGGCGCCGCCCTCGACGTTTACGAAAAAGAACCTCTGCCCGCCGATTCACCATTGCTCGACCCGGCAATCGCCGACCGTTGCCGCCTCCTGCCCCACTTCGCCAGCGCCGCCCGCATTACGCGGCTGTCGCCCGATCCCAACCAAGGCATGGCTGGCCGCTGCATCCAGGGATTAATCGACGTTCTGGAAGGGAACTACGGCGGCGACATCACGAAGATGCCGTATGTGGTGAACAAGGAAGCATTTTAGAAGCAGAGATTATTCAAAACTTGTCTCCGGCCAATCCCTCCTGCTACTCTCGCCATTCGCCTCACCATGAAGATCATTAAATGGATTTTCGCCTGCCTAGCCATCCTGCCGCTAGCCTCTCACGCCCAACTCAACGACACCGCCCACGCCCTTAAGATTCTGCCCGCGCCCAAGGAAGTTCGCATGGCCGAAGGTCGTCTAGCAATCAAGCCCTCGACCGTTATCCTCGTCAGCAACAATGAAGACCGCCTAGCCGCCGAAACGCTGCAAAAAGAAATCCACGACCGCACCGGCCTAAGGCTGCCAATCGAATCCGTAACTGCCGCACCAAAGACAACCGGCCACATCTCCCTGGGACGCCTCACCGATCGCGGCCTGCGTGCCTACCTCGAATCGCAGGGAGTGAAAGTCGATGACCTCGGAAGTCGCGAAGTTACTAGCCAAGCCTACGTAATCCGCGCAACCGACTCCGGCGTCATAGTCGCCGGCAGCACCGTGCAAGGCCTTTTCTACGGTGTGCAAACCCTCCGCCAGTTGCTGCGTCCAGAAGGCCCTGGATCAAGAACGCTGGCGATTCCAGCGCTCGTCATCCGCGATTGGCCAAGCATGCAATGGCGCGGCGTCTCCGACGACATCAGCCGCGGTCCTATCCCCACCCTCGATTACTTGAAATCGCAGATCCGCACCCTCGCCGAGTACAAGATCAACCTCCTCGGCTTCAACATGGAGAATGTCTTCGATTTCCAGGCTCAGGCATTGGTTGCGCCCAAAGAAGCCAAGCTCACTCCCGCCGAGATTAAAGAGCTGGTCGACTACGCCGCCCGATACTACATCACCATCCTGCCCGAGCAGCAAGCCTTCGGCCATCTTCATCAATTTTTGAAATACGAAATCTATTCCGACCTCGCCGAAACGCCGCACGGCCACGTGCTCACGCCCACCAATCCCCAGACCTACGATTTCATTCGCCAGGTCTACGGCGAAGTCGTTCCGCTATTTCCCGGCCCGTTCTTCCACATCGGCGCCGACGAAACCTTCGAACTGGGCCTCGGACGCACCAAAGATCTCGCCGCCCAACAAGGCCTCGGTCGCGTCTATCTCGAACACCTCCAGAAAATGTTCGAAATCATGCAGCCCTTTCACAAGCAACTTATGTTCTGGGGAGACATCGCCGTCAAATATCCCGAACTGCTGACGATCCTTCCAAAAGACATGATCGCCGTCCCCTGGGAATACAATCCGCTGCCCAGTTACGAAAACATCATTACTCCCTACACCAACGCCGGCCTCCGTGTGATCGTTTCGCCCGGAGCCGGGAACTGGGGCGTGATCTGGCCCGATCTCGACAGCGCATTCACTAACATCAAGAATTTTGTGCGCGACGGCCAGAAGCATCAGGCCATGGGCGTCCTCAACACCACCTGGAACGACGATGGCGAATCGCTGGTCGATATGGATTGGCCGGCATTAATCTTCGGAGCAGCCGCCGGTTGGCAATCTGGCGAATCCAACATCGACGATTTCAAGAGCAGCTACGACTGGGCCTTCTACCGCAACAACGAAGGCAACGGCCGGACCTTCGTCGATGCTATCGAGAATCTCGATCGCTCGCATGCCGCGCTCGTCGCCGCCAAATTGCACGGCGCCACCCACGAACTCTTCTGGTCCGACCCGTTCACCGTATCCGGATCCCAACTGTCCGCACAGGCATTGCCGGCCACGCACGACCTGCGCCTCGCAGCCGAACTCGCCGCCGAGTCGCTCATCCGCAATCGCGATCAGGCGCATTTGCACGCCGACACTCTCGACGACATGCTCTTGGCCGCGTGGCACCTCGACACTCTGGGCCTGAAGATTCAGTTCACATCCGAAATCAGCCGCTATTATTGGGACGCGTACCAGAATCAGATCGACCCCGTCCGCGTGCAAAATGACCTCGACGAAATCGTCGACATCAACGGAAGATTGGAGAGCCTGCGCGACGCCATCACCGAAATGCGCAAGTTGTACAAGGAAGGTTGGGCACGCGAAAACAATCCGTATTGGCTGGAGAACGTCCTGGTTCGCTATGACAACCTGGCGTCGGAGGTACAAGCAAAAATTGTCGCCGTCCAAGCCGCCGAACGCCAGTTTGAGAGTACGAAAACCCTGCCGCCGCCCGATCAGTTAGGATTTTTCCTGAAGTAATCGACGCTCGGCCAAGAGGTACGATGAAAGCGATTACAGCCAGCCTCTTCCTTCGTGATACTTAGTGGCCTTAGTGGTAGAGCTTTTGCCTGACAGACCGAGCCGTACCTCGATCGCCGAACTATGTTCTCCCGCCGCACAAATTGGCAGCTCACACCAAACGCTCTAACCCGCGCAATCGAAGAAGCGCGCGCCTCGGGCCAGAAAATTATCGATCTCACGATCGCGAATCCCACCGAAGCCGGCATCCGTCCCGACCCCGAAACCGTTCTAGCTGCCTTGGCCAATCCGAAAGCAATGCACTATGACCCGCAGCCCCGCGGCCTTCTCGAGGCGCGTCAAGCCGTCAGCCGTTACTATCGCGAATCGCACCAAGTCGAGATCGATCCCGAACGCGCCCTCCTCACCACCAGCACCAGCGAGGCGTACTCTTATGTCTTCCGCCTGCTCTGCAACCCCGGCGACGAGATTCTCGTTCCCAAACCGAGTTATCCGTTATTCGAGTTCTTAGCCGACTTGTCCGATGTGAAACTCATTCCTTATCCATTGCTCTATGATCACGGCTGGCAGATCGATTTCGATTCACTCAAAAAAGCAGCGACGACGCAAACGCGAGCGGTAATCCTGGTTCATCCCAACAATCCCACAGGCTCTTACGTCTCTGCGCAAGAAACCGCACAGCTCAACGCCTTCTGCCGCAACCACAGTCTCGCACTGATCGCCGACGAAGTTTTTCTCGACTACGCCCATGATCGCAAGCCGCGCCGCAGCTTCGCGACCAATCAAGAAGCGCTGACTTTCACACTATTTCCAAAATCTCCGCCCTCCCGCAAATGAAGCTGGCCTGGGTCGCCATCAGCGGCCCTCCGCAGATGGTCGAAGATGCCGGCGCCCGTCTCGAAATCATCGCCGACACTTATCTCTCCATTAACGCCCCTATCCAGCTGGCAGCGCCAGTTTTGCTGGATCAGCGCAAAACGATTCAACCCATCCTTCTCGATCGATTGCGAATGAATCTTGCCGAACTCGATGCTCGACTCGCCTCTCACCCTTCGTGCACGCGTCTGCAAGTCGACGGTGGATGGTACGCAGTCCTGCGCGTTCCCATGATCGAGACCGACGAAGATCTCGCGATTCGTTTACTAAAGATGGGAAGCGTCAGCGTGCATCCCGGCCACTTCTACGATTTCCCCAATGACGGCTATCTCGTGCTGAGCCTGATCACCGAGCCCACCGAGTTTCGCGAAGGCGTAACAGGGCTGCTGCAGGTTGTGGGAGCTTGACCGAGCGGAATCCGGCGCCAGCCAGTCTTGATCGCGAGTGAAATCGCTGTTTACAATAGTTAACTGGAGTTGAAATGAGTTTGGAGGTAATCTGCTGAGCGTGACATGCACTGCATTCATGCGCGTCGAAGGGTCTGAAGTTTGCTGGGTAGTCGTTTTTCTCGTGCTCGTGATCGGTTCCGCTGCATATGCGCAAGACATCTCAGGACTCAAAATCAAGGCCGAACAGGGTGACGTACAGGCACAATCGGCTCTCGGCAAGGCTTACCATTCCGGTGACGGAGTCGCAAAGGATGACGCTGAAGCGGTGAGTTGGTGGGAGAAGGCTGCGGAACAAGGCGACTTGTCCGCACAAATGAATCTCGGGATAGCCTATAACTTCGGCAATGGCGTTCCTAGAAATTACGCCGCTGCTGCACGCTGGTATCGGAGGGCGGCTGAACAATATCGGTGGTCAAACCGACCTAGCGCTTCTCTATCACATGGGTTTAGGTGTTCCGAAAGATGATGCTGAAGCTTGCCGTTGGTGGCGAAAAGCAGCTGAACAAGGCTCAACGGGTTCCCAAGTGAACTTGGGAACTGCCTATCATCTTGGCGTGGGTGTCTCGAAGGACGACGCCGAAGCTGTACGTTGGTGGCAAAAAGCCGCCGACAAAGGCGAGCCCGTCGCTCAACTCAATCTTGGATTGGCTTATCAACATGGAGAGGGCGTTGAAAAAGACCCGGCCAAAGGGACTGAGTGGCTTCGCAAGGCAGCTGAACAAGGTAACGCTGGTGCGCAGAACTGGCTTGCGGTAGCGTACGAATCTGGGACAGGTGTTGGGGCAGATCACGAAGCGGCCGTCAGGTGGTTTCGTAAGGCAGCGGAGCAAGGCGTTGCGCCAGCTCAATACAGCCTCGGGACGCATCTCTATTTTGGCGATGGCGTCACAAAGGACTACGTCGAAGCCGCACGTTGGTGGCAGAAGGCCGCTGAACAGGGCATCGCTTGGGCGCAGTACAACCTCGGGACTGCCTATCACATTGGATCGGGCGTCGAAAAAAGTGATGTCGAAGCCTACTTTTGGGTCAATTTGGCGGCGACTTCTATCGAACAGAAGGTAGTCAGAGAAACGCGTGACATAATCGCAAAATCGCTGACGCCCGCCCAGCTTGCCGAAGTGCAGGAGCGCTGTCGTAAGTGGGCCGAGGCGCATCATCCGACTCCGCAACCTCTACGCTGACTACCTCCTTGGTTGGTCGCGAACACAACGAACTATGATTGGCGCAATATCCCAATTACACCCATAACCGGAAACTGACGCAGCACGAACCCAGCCGTCTGCACCTGATGAAATCTTCTTCGTGTTATGCTTCTCGCCGCTTCTGATTTCGGAGAGCATATGTCTATCAGCCGTCGAGAATTTCTGGGCTCGGCAATTGCCGCATCGGCGGCCACCGCACTCAATAATCACGATCTGACTGCACAAGAGAAAAGTAGCCCCACTCCCGCCAATCCCTTCGGCGCCGGCAAGCGCCCCATTATCATCAGCGCCCATAACGGCGAGAATTATCTCGACGACGCCTTCGCCTTCCTGAAAAACGGCGGCGACACTCTCGACGCCGCGCTTCGCGTGGTAAAAGGTCCTGAAGACGATCCCAATGACGATTCCGTTGGCCTCGGGGGCCTGCCCAACGAAGAAGGAGTCGTCGAACTCGATGCCTGCTGCATGCACGGCCCCACCCGCCGCGCCGGCTCCGTCGGCGGCGTACGCAACATCAAGAATGTTTCCCTCGTCTCAAAAGCTGTCATGGAGCACACCGGCCACGTCATGCTCGTCGGCGAAGGCGCCGAGCGTTTCGCCGTCGCAGTTGGTTTCCCCCGCGAAAATCTCCTCACCGAACGCTCGCGCAAAATCTGGCTCCTGTGGAAAGAGAATCACTCCACCGACGACTGGTGGGGCCCGGGCGTCGCTGACCCGCATTGGAAAGCGCCATCGCTTCCAGGAGCTCCACAAGCCGAGCTGTGGAACGACCGCATCCAGCGCCTCGAAGCCCGCGCCGCCGATCTCGGCATCGAGCCGGAATTCCGCGAGGTCGCCATCCGCCGCGTTCTCTCGCCGCCCACCGGCACCATCCACTGCTCCGCGCTCAACGACAAAGGAGAAATTTCCGGCTGCACCACCACCAGCGGGCTCGCCTACAAACTCCCCGGCCGCGTCGGCGATTCGCCCATCATCGGCGCCGGATGCTACACCGATCAAGACGTGGGTTCGGCCGGCGCGACGGGCAGCGGCGAAGAAAATATCAAAGTGGCCGGCGCTCATACCATCGTCGAAAACATGCGCCGCGGTATGTCACCACTCGAAGCAGGCACGGATGCCCTCAAGCGCATCGTCCGCAATTACAACAACGATATGGCCAAGCTTCAGTTCATCGACGTGACCTACTACATCCTGCGCAAGGACGGCGCCTACGCGGGCGTTTCTCTATGGCAGGGCTATTCCGAGAAGCAGCCCCACAAGATCGCCGTCCACGACGGCACGCGACGCGCTGAGGCTACGGTTTTTCTCTTCAAAGGGGCCTCGCACGAATTTCCACCGTTCCCAGTGCCAATGCCCGAAGAATTGAAAAAGCATTAGGTCTTGCGCGAATAGGGCTAGGGTGAAATTAGTGCTCGAAATTAGGTCGTCGGGGACGGCCTAATGGTTCTTTTACCCATTCCAACCGGGTGTACAATTGTTTTGTTGGGACCACAGTTCACTGGGTTCTTCCCTGCGTTCGAGGTTTTAGATGAACGTTCACGTCAGCTATAAAGTCCACAAAACTCCCGACATCGAAAAAGAAATCAACCACCAGATCGAAAAAATTCAAAAACGTCTTCAAGTCTTCCGCCCCGAACTGGTCCATCTTAAAGCTGTCATCGACGAAAATTCGGCACGAGAGGGGATTCTTGTCTCCCTGAATCTGCGCCTTCCCTCGGGCCAGCTGGCCGCCCAGAAAAAAGCTTCCAGCCCCACCGCCGCCATCAAGGCCTCGTTTGACGAACTCATACAACAGGTCGGCCGCCACAAAGAACTTCTCCGCTCCAGCCACAAATGGCGGCGTTGGCGCGGAGGCTCGCCTGAGTCTCCCGAGCCTGGCATTCCTTTCGAGCAGACGATAGCCGCCGTGATGCCGCCAACGATATCGGCCGAGGATATCGGTTCTTACGTCAACGCCAATCTCGCCCGCCTCGAACGTTTCATCAATCGCGAACTCTACTTCCGCCGTACCGACGAAGAGATTCCCGATTCCATCTCCGAAGATGGTCTCTCCACTCCCGAAGTCGTCGACGAAGTCATCGCCCGCGCTCTCAGCGATCATGACCGTCCGGAAAAGCTCTCGCTCGAGCCATGGCTTTACCGCCTCGCGCTCGAAGCTATGAACGACATGACCAGGCGTCTTCATGAGCTTGACTCACCCATTGCTCTCGATGAGAGCCGCCGCCGCCAGAATGTCGAAGCCTCTGACGAAGCCGGCCTCCAATTCCATCAGCCCGACGAAAGCTGGACGCAGGAAAGCACGATCCCCGATCGCCGTGTCTCCACTCCCGAGCAGGCCGCCTATTCCGACGAAGTGATTGCGCTCGTGCAAGCCGCTCTCCGCGGCGCCGAGCGCGCCGACCGCGAAGCATTTCTGCTCTACGGCATCGAAGGTTTTTCCCTTGGCGAAATTGCCGCCATCACCGGGCGCCATCTGGAGGCCGTGCGCGAGTCTGTTCAACGCGCGCGCGACTGCGTGCGCAGCGCGCCTTCGATTGCCAGCGAGTTCCATCATGAACTCCTGGTCAAACATCGAAGCTAACAATCAAAGCGAAAACTTGAAGCGAAACATCCTGCTCAGTACCAGCATCTCATTATTCAAGGAGCCTCGAGATGATGACCCGGGACGACATCCGTGAGTTGGCGGCTTTTCACGCAGACGACAAAAAAGGCGCGTGCGCCCTCAGTTTTTATTTTCAGCCCGATCCCCCGCAGGATCGTTCTCATCGGCGCCAGACCATCGTCGCCAAAGATGTAATCAAGCAGGCGCTGAAAAGCGCCGCCGCCACCGGCAAGAACGGATCGCTCCACGCCGACCTCGATCGTGTCCTCGACGTCGCCACCAACCTGCGCGGCCATGTTCGCGGCAAGGCCGTCTTCGCCTGCTCCGCGCAGAATTTCTGGAAGGAATACGAACTCCCTCCGAATATCGGAACCACACAGATTTATCTTCAGTCCCGCTTTCAATTGAAACCGCTGGCAGCCGCGCTCGGGGCTCAGCCCACGCTCTGTGTCGCCGTGGTCGATCGTCAGCGCGCCCGCATCTTCGATCTCCGCCTCGACGACCTTCGCGAGCGCGGAGCCATCGTCCACATGCTTTCGCGCAGCGCCTCGAGTTACGGCTACAACGGCTATGAAGCCGGCCACGCGGAGCGCCGTGTCTCTGAAGAAGCGCTCCAGCACTTCAAATCGGTAGCAGAACGCCTGCGGACCGACCTCGAGAAAGGCGTCTACGAACGTCTCATTATCGGCTGCCACGATGTCAACTGGCCGGAGTTCGAGCCCCATCTTCATCCTTACGTCAAAAAGCGTCTCATCGGCCGATTCTCAGCCGACGTGGCCAGCGTCTCCAATGAAGAGATTCGCGATCACTCCGCTGGCATCTTGAATCGCTGGATCGCCGAACGCGCCGCCGCGAAGGCCAGCGAAGCCGTGGAGTTCGCCAAGGCCAACAGCCGCGGCGTCACTGGCCTACGCCGCGTGCTGCAAGCGCTCGAAGCCGGGGAAGTGCAAAGCCTTTTTCTGGGCGAAAATTATTCCGCGCGAGCCGTCGAGTGCCCGCACTGCGGGCATCTCGATGCCCACCTCATCCAGTCCTGCGTTGCCTGCGGACACCGCACACACGAACTCGCCGACGTCTGCGATGCCATAGTCCCCATCGCCATCCGCCGCGACATCGAATTGTTTTATCTGAAAGACAACGACGATCTCGATCGAGCCGGCAACATCGCCGCCCTCCTGCGCTTTCGCTCCGATCAGAATAAGAGCGGCCAGGTAGCCGCCGCCTCATAGTCTGAAGTGGCGCCAGACGGCAACCAATGGGAGATTGTCATCCCGAGCGAAGCGAGGGACCTGCAGTTCGCCCGTGATCATGATTTCAGACGACACGTGCGGCGCGGTGGTGAAATCCCCCACCCTGAGCGAAAATGACGGAATGATCCACAAAATCCTCCCTGTCGGCCCGCTGCACTGTAACTGCTCCATCATCGGCGATGAGACCACGCACGAAGCCATGGTTATCGATCCGGGCGACGACATCGAAGACGTCCTCGCCATCATCCGCGATCAAAAATTACAAGTGAAGCAAATCGTCATCACCCACGCCCATATCGACCATGTCGGCGGAGCGATGAAGCTGCGAGCGGCGACCGGCGCGCCCATCCTTCTCAATCAGAATGATTATGCGCTGCTCAAAATGCTCGATGTGCAGGCGTCGTGGCTGGGCGTGGCCACTCCCGAGGAAGTTGCGATCGAGTCGAGTATTGCCGACGGGCAATCTCTGCAGACCGGAAGCATAAAGGCAAGTGTCCTTCATACCCCCGGACACACCGAAGGCAGCGTCTGCCTCTATTTTCCCGCAGAGAAATTATTGATCGCCGGCGACACCCTATTCGCCCGCAGCATAGGCCGGACCGATCTTCCCGGAGGCTCGTACGAGAAAATCATGCGCTCCCTGCACGACCGCGTCCTGACCCTGCCCGATGAGACGGTAGTAATTCCAGGCCACGGCCAGCGAACAACCATAGGAGAGGAAAGGGAAGAGAATCCCTTTCTAGTCGGACAAAAATAAATTAACGCTTGTCATCCCGAGCGGAATAAATCAACCATTGTCATCCCGAGCGAAGCGAGGGATCCGCAGTTCGCCTAAAAGTTCGAGACTAACAACCGCTATTTCTGCGTAGGCGCCTGGTTCTGCGGAACCGTCGGCGGCGCCGCTGGAGTCGGTGTCGCGGGCTGCGATTTCGTCTGCGTCGTCTTTACTCCCGAGAAAACCGACGTGGGACCAGTCTTCCGCGCCGCAGAAATCGACAGCAAAATCGACGTACACATAAAAATAATTGCCGACCAGGTCGTAGCGCGAGACAGAGCCGACGCCGCGCCCCGCGGCCCGAACGCCGTCTGACTGCCCTGACCGCCAAAAGCCGCCGCCAGATCGCCACTCTTCCCGCTCTGCAGCAACACGACCGCAATTAGGAAAAAGCAAACAACAACGTGGATCACGATGATCAAAATAGTCATTACAAAAAGCTCCGTGCGGGCAGCGCCCGATTCAAAATCCAATTTTCCTGAACGATGCGTGTGAGCAACTCGCAGGAATCAATACGTGGTGCGGAAGGGGGGATTTGAACCCCCACGCCTTTCGGCGCCACCCCCTCAAGATGGTGTGTCTGCCAGTTCCACCACTTCCGCTTAAAATCAATTATTCGCAGACTGTTCGAGGGAAATCCAAAGCCTGCCATTGCCGGCGAGGTACACTTCGCCCACAGTGCGTCCTAAATCTTTATACACGGTCAACCGAAGCTGTTCAAGTTGGCCAGCACTCCCAAAAACGCATCGAACAGCCCTATGACCGTCAATGTCGTCGGCCTCGGCGAGGTGCTGTGGGACTTGCTCCCCTCTGGTCCGCAACTCGGCGGAGCTCCCGCCAACTTCGCCTATCACGTCCACGCTCTCGGGACACAAATCGGCGCGCACGCCGACGTCATCACCCGCATCGGAGATGATGACTACGGCCGCGAAGTCCTGCGCCGTTTTCACCAGATGGGTCTCAACACGACAACCGTGCAAGTCGATCACACCGCTCCCACTGGCACGGCGAAGGTCGAACTCTCGACCGATGGTCTCGCCCACTTCACTATCCAGGAAAACGTCGCGTGGGATTTTCTAGCTACAACCGAGGACGCTTTCACGGCCGTCCGCAAAGCGGATGCAATTTGCTTCGGCACGCTAGCGCAGCGTTGCGCCCGCTCGCGCGCCACAATCCAACAACTCGTGGCAGCAGCGCCAGCCAACGCGTCGCGCGTTCTCGACATCAATCTAAGGCAACCGTTCTATTCGCGACGCACAATTGAAGAATCGCTCCACCTGGCAAACGTGCTGAAGCTCAACGATGAAGAACTACCGACCCTACTAAACTCGTGTGGAGCGGACACTCCTGTCCGCTTGCCCAGTGCGGAGCCATGCAGCAAGCCAGGGATAAAATTCGAGCCGAATCAGATCAAACATCAGATCGACTGTCTGGCACAGACATTCGGCTTGCGGCTAATCGCCTTAACGCGAGGATCCAACGGCAGCCTGCTGTATCAACC
>JBEKXO010000161.1:0-10748 GCA_049511995.1 Terriglobales bacterium | reverse complement strand
AACGGCCAAGATAAAACCTTCGACGGCGATCCCGACATGCCATTGCTCTGGTATTTGCGCGACATCGCACAACTCACCGGAACAAAATTCGGCTGCGGCATGTCGCTCTGCGGAGCCTGCACTGTGCATCAGAACGGCTCGGCCATCCGCTCCTGCACGACTCCGATGAAGGAAGTCAGCGGCGCCGAGATCACCACCATTGAAGGCATCGCTCCGATGCATCCCGTGCAAAAGGCATGGATGGAAATAAGAGTGCCGCAATGCGGCTACTGTCAGACCGGACAGATCATGCAGGCGATCGCGCTGCTGAGAGAAAATAAAAATCCGAGCGATCAGGATATCGACACTGCCATGTCGGGCAATATTTGCCGCTGCGGCACGTATCAGCGCATTCGCGCGGCGATTCATCAGGCTGCGAAGGAGACGGCATGAATCTCATCGAAAATGTCAGCCGTCGGGCCAAAAAGCAAGCCAGTCAGCAAGTCAGTCGGCGAGGATTTCTCCAGGCTGCTCTCGCCAGTGGCGCTCTCGTACTTAGCGTCCGCTTCATTCCCGAGCCGCTCTGGGCCGCTCAAGGCGAAGCGGCCGCCCCCGCTTTCGATCCCAGCCTTTGGATGTCGATTGCGTCCGACGGCACCGTCACCATCGTCGCCCATCGCTCTGAGATGGGCTGTGGCAGCCGCACCGCTCTACCTCTGATCGTGGCCGACGAACTCGACGCTGACTGGTCGAAGGTCAAGATCGACCAGGCGATTGGCGATCCGAAATACGGCGAGCAGGATACCGACGGCTCGCATTCTGTTCGCAGCAACTTCGATCTGATGCGCCGCGTAGGCGCAACTGGCCGCGTGATGCTGATCAGTGCCGCCGCTGCGCAGTGGGGCGTTCCGCAAAAAGAGTGCTCGACCGAGCCGCATTTCGTTGTGCATCGCGCGAGCGGCCGCAAGCTCGGCTACGGAGAACTCGCTGCCGCTGCCGCCAAACTTCCTGTTCCGAGAGAAGAAAATCTGGCACTCAAGAAACGGTCTGAGTGGCGTTACATCCGCAAAGAAAGTAATTCGTTGTTCGATCTTCCCGAAATCGTTACTGGTCAAGCCACCTTCGGCATGGACGCGACCATGCCCGGCATGGTCTTCGCTTCGGTTGAGCATCCGCCCGTCCTCGGCCAAAAAATCAAGTCTTACGACGACAAGGCCGCGCTCCAAGTGGCGGGCGTTCGAAAAACTTTAACTATCGAAACTTTCAAACCGCCGCATCAGTTCCAACCCTTGGGAGGAGTCGCCGTAATCGCCGACAACACCTGGGCAGCATTTCAGGGACGCAAGAGCCTGAAGATTGAATGGGAGAGCAGTCCGCACTCGGTCTACAACTCGGCGTCGTTTCGCAAGACGCTCGAAGCCACTTCGCGGCAGCCCGGCAAAGTCGTGCGCAACGTCGGCGACGTCGATGCCGCATTTGCCCAAAGTACGAAGATCAGCGGAAAAATCATCGAAGCCGAGTTCTACACGCCGCACCTGGCGCACGTTTCCATGGAGCCGCCCGTAGCCGTCGCCGAGTATCGCGACGGAAGAGTGCTCGCCTGGGCTCCCACGCAAAATCCGCAAGCGGTGCAGGAGACGATTGCCGGTGTCCTCGGCATCAAGAAAGAAGATGTCACGTGCCACGTTACGCTGCTCGGCGGCGGCTTTGGGCGCAAGTCAAAACCCGACCAAGTGGCGGAGGCCGCCGTTCTATCGAAGCAACTTGGCAAGCCGGTGAAAGTTGTCTGGAGCCGCGAAGACGATATTCACTTCGACTACTTTCACTCCGTCGCTGCCATGTATATGAAGGCCGCCATCGGCCCGGACGGCAAGCCCACGGCCTGGTTACAGCGCACGGTGTATCCGCCCATCGGTTCAACATTCGACGCATCCGCCAGATATGCCGACGACGAAATGGGCCTGGGATGGAACAATCTTCCCTTCGACATCCCCAACCATCGCGCCGAAAATGGTCCTGCCGATTATCACGTGCGCATAGGCTGGCTGCGCAGTGTGGCGAATATTTATCATGCATTCGCGATTCACTCCTTCGCTGACGAACTCGCCCACAACGCCAACAAAGATTCCGCCCAATACCTCATCGACCTGATTGGCCCGCCGCGCATCGTCAACCTCGATCTAAAAGGCGACGATGCAGAAGAAAACAAAACTTATCCGCTCGATACCGCTCGTTTGCGGCGCGTGGTCGAAATCGCAGCTGAAAAATCAGGCTGGGGCAAAAAGCCGATGGGCAAAGGCCGCGGCATGGGGATCGCCGCTCATCGCAGCTTCCTCACCTATGTCGCCACGGTAGTTGAAGTCGAAGTCGACAGCCGCGGACAAATACACATTCCAAATGTCTGGACCACGGTCGATGCTGGCACCATCGTCAGCCCCGACAATATCCGCAATCAGTTTGAAGGCGCGGCTGTCTTTGGAACGAGCCTCGCGCTGTTCGGCGAAATAACCGCGACCAACGGAGTTATCGACCAAAGTAATTTCAATAATTTTCAGGTCGCGCGCATGAGCCGCGCTCCCCGCCACGTTGACGTGACGATCGTCGAGAGCGAAGCGCCGCCCGCCGGAGTCGGCGAACCCGGCGTGCCGCCCTTTGCACCGGCTCTCTGCAATGCGATTTTTGCGGCCACTGGCAAGCGCGTGCGCGAACTCCCGTTGTCGAAAACGAAGCTGGCGTGAAAGAACATTCAGCGATGAAAAGATTACTCGCCCTCCTTCTCCTATTCGCCGGAACCTTCGCGACCGCGCAGCAAATCACCGTGGCGGCCGCATCCGATATGAGCGCTGCTCTTCCGCAACTTGTCGGAGTCTATACAAAGAAGACCGGGCAAACGGTGAAACTCTCTTTTGGCGCATCCGGCAATCTGACCAACCAGATTCGCAACGGCGCCCCCTTCGACGTCTTCTTCTCGGCCGATGAGGATTATCCGCAACGATTAATCGCCGAAGGTCTGGCATCGAAAGAGACGCTTTATCGATATGCGGTAGGCCGCTTAGTGCTGTGGGTGCCGAACGAGTCGCCGCTAGACTTGACAAAGCTCGGCATGAACGCGCTGCTCGATCCATCGGTGAAGAAAATCTCCATCGCGAACCCCGCGACCGCCCCTTATGGTCGTGCCGCAGCATCGGCGCTGCGACACTTTGGAATTTACGACCAAGTCGCCAGTCGCCTTGTCATCGGTGAAAACATTTCGCAGGCAGCGCAGTTTGTCGAATCCGGTAATGCGCAGGCGGGATTGATTGCGCTCTCCCACGCACTCGCGCCCGCGATGAAGGAAAAAGGCCGCTACTGGGAGGTTCCGCTCGACGCTTATCCCACGCTGAATCAGGCAGCCATCGTGCTTTCAAAATCAAAACAGCAGGATGCAGCCCGCCAGTTCCTGCAATTCCTGCACACGCCGGAGGCAGTTGCAATGCTCAGCAGTTCCGGCTTTAGTTTGCCTACGGAGAAACGCTCCACGGGAGAAATAATGAAATGAACTGGGAGGCGTTCTGGCTAACCGTCCGTCTCGCAGCCATCGTCGCAACGCTGCTCATCGTGATCGGAATCCCAATCGCCTACTGGATCACCTACTCGCGCTGGCGCTGGAAATTTTTGGTCGAAGCCGCGGTCGCGCTTCCCATCGTCCTGCCGCCCACCGTTCTCGGTTTCTATGTGCTCGTGGCGCTCGGTTCACGCAGTCCGCTCGGCGGCTGGTGGGAGTCGCTCACCGGCCACACGCTAGCCTTCACTTTCGAGGGACTCGTGATCGGCTCCTTGCTATATAGCCTGCCCTTCGCCGTGCAACCCTTCGCGGCATCCTTTGGCGCAGTCGAGCGCAATCTGCTGCAAGCTTCGGCCTCGCTCGGCCATTCGCCGCTGCAAACTTTCCGCCGCATCGTGCTTCCCCTCTCAAAAGCTGGGCTGATTACCGGATTTGCGCTCAGCTTCGCACACACGCTCGGCGAATTTGGAGTAGTGCTCATGGTCGGAGGCAATATTCCCGGCGTAACCCGCACCCTCTCGATTGATATTTACGATCAAGTGCAGACCGCGAATTATTCGAGCGCGAACCAGACGGCTCTGCTTTTGCTGATCATTTCATTCATCGTCTTGTCGATCGTCTTCGGCTTAAACCGGTACGATCTGAACCGGAGCGCTTGGAAGGTGAGTCCATGGCGGTGAAGCTCCCGCTCGCGCCCGCGGCCACGCCAACCACGTCGCCGCAGCCAGTCTCTTCCGAGCTTGAAGTTCGCATCCGCAAACGCTTTCCCCATCCCGAAGGCAGCTTCCTGCTCAATGTTCACTTTCGCGCTCTGGCCGGCTTTACGATTCTCTTCGGAGCGTCAGGGGCGGGCAAAACCACACTGCTCGATTGCATTGCCGGCCTGGCAGATCCCGACGATGGCCGCATTGTCGTCGGCGGCGAAGATCTTTATGACGCGGAGAAGAAACTGAATGTCGCCGCCTGGAAGCGAAACATCGGCTATGTTCACCAAGACCTTGCGCTCTTCCCTCACCTGACCGCCGAAGAGAATGTCGCTTACGGTCTGCGCGCATTGACCGCTGAAGAAAGAAAAAAACGAAGCCGCCAGATGCTCGAGGCATTTCGTATCGAACACCTGCGTGATCGCAGGCCGGCGCAAATTTCCGGAGGCGAACGCCAACGCGTCGCCCTGGCGCGCGCGCTGGTCACCGAACCGCGCGCCTTGCTGCTCGATGAACCACTGGCTGCGCTCGACCGTCCGACCAAGTCGTCGCTGGTCGACGATCTTCGCCGGTGGAACCAGAATCACCGCGTCCCGATTCTCTTCGTCACCCACAATGGCGAAGAAGTATTTGCTCTCGGCGACGAAGTCATTATTCTCGACCGAGGAAAAATCGTGGCGCAAGGCCTGCCGCATGAAGTAATGCGCGCTCCGCGCCTGGAGACAGTCGCGCACCTAGCCGGCTTCGAAAACATTTTCGATGCCAGCGTCGTTGCGCTCCACGAAGCTCGCGGCACCATGACCTGCCATTTAAGAAGCGGCACCGTCGAACTGGAAACGCCGCTGGTGCGTGCGGATGTTGGCTCTCTCCTGCGCGTAGGCGTTCAGGCCGGCGATTTGCTGCTTGCGACAGAGGAGCCTCACGGATTAAGTGCGCGCAATATCTTGCCGGGAACGATTCAGCGGTTGGTGCAAAGAGACGTCGTTATCGCGGCAATCGTGGAGTGCGGAGGAATCAAATTCGAGGTGCATTTGACGCTGGCGGCGCGCGATGCTCTGCAATTGAAACCCGGCAAGAGCGTGTGGGTAGTGATCAAGACGCATTCCTGCCATCTGATGGGATTGTAAGAGGTCGAAGCGAAATGCTGTTCTTCCCAATACCTGGCTTTCCTGCCTTACCTGTTACCTGAACCATCCTCCATCGCAATGACCGCCACCCACTGACCGTATTCTTCCTTGTGATAAGCGATCGTTCCGCCAAGACGCCGCGCAACGTCTTCAGGCGGCAAATCGCGATGATAGCCAAAATATTTTTCTTTGAGGCGCTGCCACGCCTCCCAATTCTCAAACAACGGATGCGGAGGCTGGTATTTCGTGGAAAAGACTAAAGCTACGTCAAACTGGCCGCGAACGGCGGCAGCCACGTCGATTTGCGGGGCGGAAAAATCTTCGACGCGCACAACGCGAAAATGTCGACCCTCGCTGACGTAGCCGAGCCACGGCCGCGTAAGTTCATCCGATGCCGGCCACGCAGTGAGGACGCGCGCGCCTGAATATCGCATGGCCAAGAACCGGCTCGCCTCCGCATGCAGCACGACGTAGTCGCGATACGCAAGATTATCTTCGAGAGAAAACCCATAGGGCGGATTGCTGAATAATCCGGCGACGAAGGCAACGGCGACTGCTCCTATGATCAATTTCCAGTAGCGCGCTCGGCGCCACAGCGTCGACACCATCAGCAGAATCACCAGCGGAACTACCGGCAGCATGTAGCGCGCCAGCACCGCTCCTCCCACCACTGACATGAAGGCCAGATAGGCGAGCGTGACGGAAAGAAATGCTGCCTGCACCCAGAATGCAATCCGCGTGCGTGCAATTCCGCCGATGATGAGCGGCGGACGCAGCATCGCCAGTAATCCCGCCAGCGTAAGTACATACAACCCGAAATATCCGAAGAGTTGCCACAGCCTCATCAGGAAAGCCAGCGGAATGCGCAGCGGGCTTAGAGTGGAGGCCACGTTGTAGCGAAAAAATTCGGGATTACCAAGAAGAAAGCCGGTTTTCAAATAATGATAGGCATACCAGCCGGCAAGAGGCGCGACCGGGATAAGTAGGTGTGGCCATTGCGTCGGCCGGCCCGGCGACTGCATTACTAGCTTCAACCAGCCATCATCGGGCGGATTCAAGCGTCGGCGCAGGAAGAAGCTGACGAGTTCCCATATCAACAGTGCAAGCGGCGCCAAGATCGCCGTCTCTTTTGCCAATGCCGCGGCCGAAAACCAAAGTACGGTTCGCCACGGATGATCTTCCAGATAGTCGCCGAGCGCCCAAAACGTGAACCCAGCCGCTGCCAGGTCAACCTGCGCCATCGAACTCTGGGTGAAGTAGACCGGATAGACACCCACTAGCGCAGTGGTCGCCCACGCTACCTGCAAATTGGCGGCGATTCGAGAAAGTCGAAACACTCCAAGAAGTGAAAACGCGCTCACCGCCACCATGGCTGTGCGCGTCACCAGCGTCGAATAGCCGAACACGCGCCAGGCCAGCGCCAGCCATGCCATCACCAGCGGAGGATGCGCGTTCGACAGCGTAGATTTCGGAATCAGAGTTCCGGTCAGGAATAAATCGCGCGCCGCCGGAACGTAATACCCAGCTTCGTCCCAGAAATAAGGAAGGCGCAAGAGCGGAGCGTGAAGCAACATCAATCCGGCGAAAAACAACGCGAACAAAAGAAACTGCTGCGCCCACTCGGAGGATGCTGGTCGAGATTTTACCTTGGGATTTGAGCGCTCCGCCGGCCGCATCGCCGTCATTGCGCAGAACATCACTGACCGGTAGACCAGCGACCGGTCCATCAGTGCACGGGTCCACCCGGCGTTCGCGGATCAAGTTTGATCTCGCCAAACGCGGACTCATAATTCATCACGTTCTGCTGCAAGAGCGCCGTGAGCGCCTTGGCTTGCTGCGGGCTGAGATAAATCCCCTGAAAGTTTCGCATCTCCGCTTGCGTTTCCGAGCTTTGCTGCATGGTCCCGAAAACGAGGAAGAAATCCCACACATTGACCCGTATCTGCACGCTATTCGCGTAAGTCTCGCGATAATCGGGCGTTTGCACAAATTTCACGTTCGGTTGGATCGCCGTATTCATGACTCGCAGTGTAACGCGGCAGCCGAGATTGGGGCAAAGAGGGGGCCGCGTCCGGCCAGGAGATCCCCCAAGAAAAGAGAACCGCTCCGCCGCCCACCGATCGAGCGACAGTCTGGCGGAAGTCCCGCCCAGAAGCCGATCTGGGCGTTCAAATTAACCCTCCTTTAACA
Organism: Terriglobales bacterium; assembly: GCA_049511995.1. Taxonomy (GTDB): domain Bacteria; phylum Acidobacteriota; class Terriglobia; order Terriglobales; family Acidobacteriaceae; genus Acidiflorens. Next base: position 3,204 of record JBEKXO010000161.1, on the reverse strand, counting down.
CTAGCGCAACATTACTGCAACACAGTCCTTCTACTGTCCTAGGGAATCTATCGAGGAAAAGTTCTTTCTAGGTAAAGCTTGCGAGAGCGTGTGGTCCCTATTCTGGCCATGGAAAATTTGGCGGCTCCAGACAAAGCGCGTTACGCCGACCTCATCTACGTCGTTGAGGATGATCCCGACGTGTCGCAACTGATCGAACACAACCTGCGTACTGCCGGCTACGAAGTTTCTACCTTTTTTTCGGGAGCGCCTGTGGTTCCTATGGCCGCCCGCGCCCAACCGGCGTTGTTTCTTCTCGACATCATGCTGCCGGGCATCAGCGGCTTCGATCTTTGCCGCCAGATTCGCCAGCACGAACAACTGGCGAAGACACCCATTATTTTTCTTTCCGCTCGAACCCAGGAACCCGACCGCCTGCACGCCTTCGACGTAGGCGGCGATGGATACATCACCAAACCCTTCAGCCCGCGCGAATTGCTGGCGCGCATCCGCAACGTTCTGCGCGTCACCCCCGACGCTCCTAATACTCACGAGAAGATTCAGTTAGGCGATCTTGAGATTGATATCGCGTCGATGACGGTGCGCGTTGAGGGCAAGACTGTACTCACTACAGTGCGCGAGTTCCGACTGCTGGAATACCTTGCCCGCCATCGTGGGCGCGTCTTCACCCGCGATCAATTGCTTGACGCCGTGTGGAAAGAAGGCTCGTTCGTGACTCCGCGGTCGATCGATGTCTTCGTGCGCCGCCTGCGGGAGAAGATCGAACGCGACCCACGCCATCCGCGCTACCTGAAAACCTTGCGCGGGATCGGCTACCGGTTCGAAAACGGGCGCTAGCCGAGAACTTTAAGAAAGAAGGCTCACTCATTCGCATCATTCGATCGCGAGTGAGTGGCCGCTTCTGCGTCCGCCACTTCGAGGACGTGAGGCAATAGACACTTCCTACGACCTTGCGATTCGATTCGTCACTTTCCTTAGTTCAGCCACCACAGACCCTCGCAAGTAATCTTCAATACTCCAGGCAGATAGAACGAAAACCATCGGCGTCGCGATCACGCAGTAACTGATCGACGCAGAATTTTCTCACTAGTTTCTTGACTCTGGATGTTTTTGAAAAGTGTGCAAAATTGTACAGACGGGGCGATGCGAATTTTCTTAACATCGCGTGTTACTTCCTAATCCGACCACAGTCCCTTACGCCCCTTTGGCAGGCGGAAATAAGGACACCTACTAATGCTCAATGATATTCCGCCGATGGATATCAGTTACAGCGTCGTAGAAGAGCACATTCGCGAGTTATAGGTTGTGCGACGAATGAGATCCTCATGATACAGAAGAAATTTTCGACTAAGGCAAAGGGGCGCGCCCAATCGCGATCTTGCCCCGGGCGAGTCGACCTGATGAGATCGGATTGGTGAATGAGATAAAGGCGGACGACTTCAAACCTGTGAGCTTAGGAATTCCATTATCACCCGTTCATGGCCAAGCGCCAGTGTCGAGGAGGGGCGCGCGCATGCTAATGCCAGTGAGCTTCAAGAGCATTCGAATTCTTCTATTCTTGCTTCCGTGTCTTTTCGGCATCACCGCCTTCGCTGCAGACCAGGCCCATCCGCCGGTCGCCGATAAGAGCGCGGCTGCACTCGACGCCTCGAAGTATGTGGGAGCGGAGACCTGCAAGGGCTGCCACGAGGAGATTTACAACGCCTGGGAAAAAACGCCGCACTGGAAGACCACGTTAAACAAAGAGGGCGGCCCGTCGCACCAGGGCTGCGAAAGCTGCCACGGGCCGGGCGCGGACCACGTGGCCGGCGGCGGCGACATAAGCAAGATCTTCAATCCCGCCAAGCACTCGGCCAAAGAGGTTGACGCCAAGTGCCTGACCTGTCACGCGGGAACGCACCCGAACTTTGACCGCTCGCCCCACGCCAAGGCGAACGTCGGCTGTACCAGCTGCCACAGCGTTCATCAGAGCAAAGAAAAAGAAAAGGAAGAAGAACATCTTCTGAGGGCTGCGCAGCCTGCGCTCTGCTTCCAGTGCCACTCCGACACTAAGCCGGCGTTCAACATGCCGTTCCACCACAAGGTGAACGAAGGCTTGATCACGTGCAGCGATTGCCATGACGTGCACGGCACCTTCCTAGCCAACAACGTGAGGTCCACGGCCGACCAGAACGCGATCTGCACCAAGTGCCACACCGAGACGCGCGGGCCGTTCGTCTATGAACACGTCGCGGTCAAGGCCGAGGGCTGTGTGGGATGCCACACGCCGCACGGTTCCCAGAACGCCCGCCTGCTGAACATGCCGGCCATCAACCCGCTCTGCAACCAGTGCCACAGCGGCGTAGCGAACAACACGGTTCACGGCATGGGCGCGGGGTCGTCGGAAACCATAACCTGTACGAACTGCCATAGCTATATCCATGGCTCGAACATGAATGCGGCGTTCCTCAGGTAGGAGTCATGGATGGCAACGCGCCTGGAGAATGGCGGAGGCGCGGCCCGCGTTTCGATTGGGCGTAGGGATTCAAGGTCTCGACGAGCAATGTTTTTTTAAAGTGAGGCTTTCATATGATGAACCAAGGGTGGATTTCTCGGCTGCTGAGTGAAAGGTATTCTCCGGCGGCGGCCCGATGCATTGTCGGGGGCATGGCCGCAGCCATATTGGGCATGACGACGGGCACTGCGGTCGCGCAGATTCCAATATTTGTGTCTCACCAGGCCGCTCCGGACGGCTACACCCTTCATGAGTCTATCGATCTGGGCGGACATGTGGCCAATATCGACGGCAGCGGCGCCATGTACGACACTCTGGTCAACCAGCAGTCCGGTCCGCGCATACTGGGCGAGAGCTATGAGCTGCGCGCGCTGCCGCAAACGAAGAACACCCTCGTCGATCACTTGAAAGCCTTTACCAGCGGACTCGGCGGCGATCCGTACAACGTTGCCAGGCTAGACGTTTCCAAGGGCAGGCTCTACGAATTCTCCGGCTTGTTCCGCCGTGACCGCCAGTACTTCGACTACAACCTGCTGGGCAATCCGAACCTTCCGCCCGGCCAGTCGATTCCCATCGGTCCGACCGCGGCGCCGACGGGTTCCTACGCGTGGCCGCAGGTGACGGAGTCGCCGTTTCTGACCAACACGGTGCGCCGCATGACGGACACCAAACTTACCCTGCTTCCGCTGTCGAAGGTGACCTTCCGCGCC
>JBEKXO010000160.1:0-10833 GCA_049511995.1 Terriglobales bacterium | reverse complement strand
GCATGGGCTGGAGACATTGATGGACGCCGCGGAAGAGTTGCAGACTGCATTACCCGACGCAATGTTTCTGCTGATAGGCGAAGGGGCAGAGCGCGATCGAATCGTGGAACTCGCAGCCGCCCGACGGCTGAGTAATGTCCGGTTCCTCGGCCAGCAGCCCCGCGAGCGCATTCCCGCCTATATTTCGGCGGCCGATGTGTGCCTGGTCATGTTAAGAAAGGCCGAACTTTTCAAGACCGTGATTCCGACAAAGATACTTGAATATATGGCCTGCGAGCGCCCAGTCGTCATTGCCGTCGACGGGCAAGCCCGCCAGATCGTAGAGCAAGCGGGAGCCGGAGTTTTTGTGGAACCCGAGAACAGCAAAGCGCTGGTGCAAACGATTCAACAATTGGCAGGGGATCCGGCGAAGAGAAAACAGATGGGACTCAAAGGACGAAACTATATCGTCAACAACTTCTCCCGCGAAAAAACTGCTCGCGACTATATTGCTGTTTTGGAAAAGCAAGATTAATGTATGGCCACAACCGCCAACGCTGTGGACATAGACAAGGCCGCATCCCCCGTCGCGTACGCCGCAGCCTTGGCCGCGCTTCCAGGAACAAACAAAATATCGCCCTTTACCAGAGGTATATCCGGCGCTTTCGCGTAGAGCACTTTCTTAAGGTTAACTGGAATTTGCTCAACCCCGTTCGGCGTCTGCCGTAGGATCCTGGTTTTCTTCAAGGATGCGGTTTTCGTGCTACCTCCGGCCAGCGCCAGCGCTTTGAGAACGGAGAGATTCGTGTCCTCAATCAGAAACCCGCTGGGCTTCGCTACATCCCCTACCACGTAAACGATTCCGGCGCGCGAAACGATGATCATGTCTCCCGGATAAACCTCGACATTGTTCTTCGTGTCGTCCGCTAGATTCTGAGTTAACTGCACCACTTGCCTTTGGTCGGGGTCGCCCCGATGCTCGATGGTCACCGTGCGTCCGGCTTTGTCGGTCAATCCTCCCGCTGCCGAAATCAAATCGTACAGACGGCGGTCGCCAATTGCAGGGTAGGGCCCAGGCTTCGCGACTTCGCCCAGCAAAGTTATGGCCTGAGAAGCCGACTCGTCGACATAGATGGAAACATGCGGGCCGCGGACGAAACCTCCATCCTCAAGCCGCTTCTGAATCAGTTCCTGTGCCTCGTCGGTCGTGAGGTCGGCGACGTGCACATAATCGATTAACGGAAGGTAGACATCCCCCGATCCGCTGACCCGCGTCTTCGTGGAAAGATCAGGCACACCAAAGACAGTAAGCTCGATCAAATCGCCGACTCCCAGCTTCACGTTAGAATTCGCGAGCAGGTGAGAGGATTGGGGCGAGGAAGATTGGTCGGCAGGAGCGGCTGGCGATGCGGCGGGCGCAGGCGGTGTTTGCGCCAGAAGTTGCGCGCAACACAAAACCAAAGCACAAAATATTACTGGAACAACGCACACGCTTCGCGAAACGAAGCTGCGATGAGACCCAACCATACCAAGACTCCTGGATTTACGTGTGCGTTGAGTTTAGCACAGGGCGCTTGTGAAATCCGCGTGGAAAGCACGGTTTCGCCGGGAGTCAATTTCTTTTATCCCCCGACCTACAAGCAAAACGCTTACCCGTACATCGAAGCGAGTAGCTGACAATTTTACTATCAAAGACTTGATCGAAAAACGAGGGCTGAATCGCGTCGGCGGTATAATCTCAAAAAATCACCGCCTGTATTCTGCGCAACGGAGACCGAATCGCGTGAAGACACAAGTGCCAGTGCCGGAGCCATTGATCCGGCGCTTCATGCCCGAACTCGACGCCCTGCGCGGCCTCGCGGTTCTCGGCGTGCTCTTCTTCCACGGCTTCAGAGCGGAATACGGTGACCTTCCCTTTACCGGAGTCCGCCGATTTTTTGTGCAAGCGATGCAGTCTGGAGCTCTCGGAGTCAACCTCTTCTTCGTTCTCTCCGGGTTTCTGATCACGGGAATTCTTCTCGATTCGCAGAAACGTCCCGATTATTACCGCCGCTTTTATGCCCGGCGCGCGTTGCGAATTCTGCCCGCATACTATGGGCTGTTGATTCTCCTGGTTCTTCTGCGACAGGCCTCGACGGCGTTTCTCGGCTTGAGTTTTGTCTATCTCTCCAATGTCACCAATTTATTCGGCGTGTCGATGGACTATCATCCACTTTGGTCCCTCGCCGTCGAGGAGCACTATTACATCGTGTGGCCATCGGTCGTGCGCAAATTGCGGCCTCGCCTCCTTGCGCTGTTTTCGCTCTCCCTCTGCATCGGCATACCCGTCGCCCGAGCGCTCGCCTTCCGCTCTGGACACTTTCAGGGCGGAGAATGGTACACGTGGTTTACCGCCGACGGCCTCGCCGAGGGCAGCCTTTTAGCAATTGTGTTGCGAACTTCGATCAGCCGAAGAATGGTATCAATCGTCGGTGTGCTTCTCTTAACGATGGTACCGATTTTATTGATCGCTGGCGCTCCCTTCGGCATGCTGTCACGTCAAAGCCAACTGGGGGCAACTCTTCAACTGAGCCTGGTAAACACTTTTTTTGCGGGACTTCTTGTTCTTTTCCTGCTGCTCGGCAGCGGCTCGCTGAAAGCGCTTGTTAACAGCTCACTGCTGCGCTTCTTCGGCTACATCAGCTATGGGCTTTATCTGATCCATCTGATGATCTTTCACCTCTACGACAAACTCGCGCGATTGTTTTGGCCGTCGTTGCGACCCTCCGTCGAACGGTTTGACCTGATCGTGCTACGGTTTGCGGTGTGCAGCGCCGCAGCTATCGGCTTGGCATTCGTTTCGCGAAAATATTATGAAGAATGGTTTCTGCAATTGAAGGAGCGCGTCGTTGCTCAACCGGCCGCTCCTCAGCCTGTCGTTGATCAACGGTTGATCAACGGACGAGCACGCCTGTGAAGTTGCTCGTGACCTCGGCCACGAAGCCAGTGACGGAGGCGTCCTCTGAGCCCGTCTAGCGCGGGCGGTCAAATTGCGCTCCCGATGTGGGATATACTTTCTTCGCGGCAACCGCGGATCGTCTTCCGCGCGCCCTCCAGGTTGATAAACAAGCATTGATCATCATGAAGCTGGCGGAAGCCCTAAAGATTGTTCAATCCATTCCACCCCAGGCCCCTCCGCTGCAGGTCGCGCTGCTTTGCGGTTTCACCCCCTTGCATCTGGAAACTTTCCTCCGCGCCGAGTTGTGCAGACTGTTTCCCGGACGTTCGCCGCAGGTGCAGACTGGTTTGTACGATGATCTGATTGGCAACATTGCGCGCGTGGCGGATGTTTCTGCTGCGGTAGTCGTCATTGAGTGGCCCGACCTCGATCTGCGCCTCGGCCTTCGTCGCGCCGGCGGTTGGGAACCATCGCAGTTGCGGGATATTCTGAGCGAGGCGAATCGCAGCTGCCAGCTCCTGCAGAAGACTATGGCCGCTGTCGCAAGCAGGATTCCGCTGGTCGTCTCTTTCCCAACTCTCCCGCTGCCCCCGCTTGCGTTCACTCCGCCAGCCCGGGCCAGCGAGTTTACGCTGGAACTTCGCAGCTGCGTCGCCTCGCTGAGCGCGGCGCTCTCCCACGGTCCGGGCGTAAGAATTGTCGATCCTCAGCGGATCGATGCGCTCTCTTCAGCGCCGCGCCTCGATGTCAACTCCGAACTTTCCGCGGGCTTCCCTTACACGTTGCAGCATGCTTCGGCACTGGCCCAAATGCTCGCCGAGTTGGTTCTAAATCGTCAGCCCAAGAAGGGTCTGATCACCGATCTCGACGACACCCTTTGGCGTGGTATTCTCGGCGAAGTAGGCGTGCAAGGCGTTTCTTGGGACTTGGACAATCACAGCCAGATTCATGCGCTCTACCAACAATTGTTGCATTCGCTCGCGTCGTCCGGAACTCTGATTGCCGTCGCCAGCAAGAACGATCGCTCGCTGGTCGACGAGGCCTTTGCCGCTCGAGAGCCTATCCTGCGCGCGTCTGATGTTTTTCCCTTCGAGGTGCATTGGAACGCTAAGTCTGAATCGGTGACGCGCATTCTCCACGCCTGGAACATTTCCGCCGACGATATTGTGTGTGTCGATGACAGCGCGATGGACTTGGCCGAGATCAAAGCAGCGCATCCCGAAGCGGAGTGCCTGCTCTTCCCGCGCGACAATCCACAAGCCGCCTATGACTTGCTGGAAAAGCTGCGCGATTTATTCGGGAAAGACAAAATTTCCGAAGAGGATGGTTTCCGCGCGGCCAGCCTGCGCGCAAATGCCGAGTTACAGCAGGAGAGAGAAACGTCGTCGCCAGACGCGGCGGATGATTTCGTCCGCCACATCGAAGGCAAGCTGACGCTGACCTCACAAAAGCAGCCGTTCGATTCCCGGTCGCTCGAATTAGTAAATAAGACGAACCAGTTCAATCTGAACGGCCGCCGCTTTGAAGAGGCAGAATGGAATAATTGGCTGAGCGCGCCGGATACCGCCCTCGTAATTGCAAGCTATCGCGACAAATATGGTCCGCTCGGGAAAATAGCTGTCATCGCCGGCGATCTTTCGCGCGAGAAGAACTCGAACGGCGGTTCGCCGCCGAAACGGCGGCTGTGCATCCGCACATGGGTCATGAGTTGCCGAGCCTTCTCGCGATTGATTGAATATGAATGCCTGCGCTGGCTCTTTGCTAGTCTGGATGTCGAAGAATTGGAGTTCGACTTTTTGCCAACCGCGCGCAACACGCCGATGCAAAACTTTTTACAACAAATTCTCAACGCGCCCGCGGAGCCGCACTGTCGCCTGTCCCGCGCCCAATTCATCGAGAAGTGTCCCACCTCAGCTCACTCCATCGAGGAATTGACGAATGGCTGATCTCGAGAGCCGCCTGGTCAATTGCTTCGCGACCGTTTTTCCCGAACTCGATCGGCGCGAGATTCCTTCTGTGAGCGCCGGTTCGATCGCCAGTTGGGATTCGCTGGCGGGTATCACATTGATCTCGGTTATCGAGGAGGAATTCGGCGTCGCAATTTCGCCGGATGACGTTCCCGATCTGATTTCATTCGAATTGATCCGGGCTTATCTGCGGAGTTCATCGCCCAAGGAAGCACGGTGACCCTCTCCCCGAAAATCATCGCGCCTGGTGAACTGCGCGTCGGCCTGACCGCCGAATACGAGCGCGACATCGCCGAGTCGGATATCCTCGAGTTTGCCGCGAACTCAGGTGACTTCAATCCCCTGCACGTGGATTCCAGCTTCGCGCAACAAAGCCGCTACGCGCAGCGCATTGTCCACGGCGCGTTTCAGATCGGCCTGGCGTCCGCTCTGATCGGCATGCATCTGCCCGGACGCGACGTACTTCTCGGCTCCGTCAACGCCCGTTTCTTTTCACCGCTCTATTTCCCCTCGCGAGTTCGCGTTACTGGAGAACTAACCGCCTGGAACGCCGCCTCGCGCGCGGGCAGCGTTCGGGTAACGGTCAGCGACCACGCGTCGCTCGCGCCCGCGTCCGAGATCACAATGGCGTTCACGCTGCAAGGGGAGAAGGCGAAACATCTCGCGGCCTCGCGACCCCCAAGCCAAGAAGAGAGCCACGCAAAAACAGAAGCCGCCTTTTCGTCCGAAAGAAAAATCATCCTCCTTACCGGAGCATCCGGCGGAATCGGCGCCGCTTTGCTCCCAGAGCTTGCGAAAGAGTTTTCAGTACTGGCACTGGTTCATCGACAGCCATTAAACCAAACGCCGCCGCACACCGTGGGGTTGCAGGCCGACCTCGGCGCGCCAGAAGTTGACCAAATTGTCAGTGAGCGTCTCGGCGCCCATCCGCTCTACGGAATCATTCATTGTGCGTGGCCCGGCATGCCGAAAGGTGGTCTGCTCCAAAGCGATTATCGACTTATCGAGCAACAACTGGCCTTCGGAACCTCCCACGTGGTGCGCCTGGCGCGTCTGCTCTGCAATCTTGCTGGGCCCGACGGCGGACGAATGGTGGCACTCGGATCAATCGCTGGCCATTACAAGCCCGCGCTCGGCCTCGGCGCCTACTCTCTCGCCAAATCGGCGTTGGAGGATACGGTCCGACTCTTGGCCCCGGAGATGGCTCGCAAGAAAATCACCATCAATTCCGTGTGCCCGACGTTTGTTCCCGCGGGCATGAATGTCCAGGCCGACGACCTGCAAATCAAGCGCGAGAAGGCGCTGGTTCCCATGGGCCGCGTTTGTGAGACCGAAGACATCGCCGGCGCGATCCGCTACCTTCTGTCTCCCGCCGCCGCGTTTATCTCCGGGCAATCGATCGTGCTCTCCGGAGCGCAACTGTAGCGCCGGCGTGCGGGAAATCACCATGTCGGAAAAAGGCAAAAGCCTCCAACTGGGAGCGATCGCTCCTTCTGACCTCGAAGAAGTGTGCCGCTTCATCCTGCGCGCCTCAGGAAGCACCACGCCGCTTCCTCGCGCCGTAGAGCGCCTCTCATGGATTCTGCTGGAAAATCCGGCGCGCGAGCCCGCCGATCCTTTGGGATGGCTGCTCCGCGCACCGTCTGGCGAGATCGCCGGTTGCATGTGCTGCGCGCCTCAAAGATTCTGTTTCGGCCAGAAGATCTTCACACTCATGATGGCGAATTCGTTTTACGTCGATGGCCGTTATCGCGGCGGCGGTGCTGCGATCTTCTTGAAGTATCTGCAACTCGGACGCCGCTACCCGTTGTTCGTCAGTTCCGCTAATGCCACGGTCGCAGAAATGTGGCAGAAACTTGGCGGGAACCCGCTGGGCAATTCCGATCACGAAGTCGTCGGCATCCTGCGCTGGCCGCCGCTGCTGGCCGAAACCATTTATCGTAAGACCGCCAATGATCGATTGGCCTGGTTCGTACCGAGGCTCGTAGCTCCTTTCCTCAACGCTCCGGGATGGTTACGCAGTGGTCACGCAGAAGGCCAGCTCGCAGCGCTATCCACTCCCGAGGAAGCCGCTAGAGTTTGCGCACAGTACAGTAGTGACGACGTCACGAGCTGCCGCGATGCTGCGTTCTTGAAATGGCGCTACTTCTCGCCTGTTACACCCACCGCCCGTCTATTCACGGTTCACACCGCTGACGCTGAAAAAAAGTTCATGATCGCGGTGCAATTGCAGAATCGTGGATACAAACAGCAAATAAGAGCGTTACAGGTTCTCGATATTTGGGGCGAAGTCGAGCCGAACTCTCATCTCGCGATCGCTGCCGCGCTGGCCCGCGAATATCGTGAACAGATTGATATGCTGGTTTTCCGCTGCCTTGATCAAGCGCGGCAGCGAGTTCTAACGAATCACGGCTTCAAACTGCGTCCGTTCGCGGCGCCCATTGCGTGGTTTATAGACAAATATGGATTACTTCCATCCAAGAGTTGGTATTTCGTGCCAGCGGATGGCGACATGTTTCTGTGAGGCGCGTGTTTGAGTGCTAAAAGCTTTGCTCGCTCCACCTTAATACGAACTGCCGCCGCTCTACGTGTGGACGAACTGGCTCTCCATTTGCAGCACTGGCTTGTCCGCTGGGGCCGCTCTCCGCGCATGCTCGTGGTTGAAATGCATGAGACGCCTGGGCGCGATGCGCCTCGATTCCGCCAACAGTTAGAGTGGGCAGCGCGCTATTTCACCTTGGTCGACCTGCCGACGTTCGCCCGGCTCTGGGAGGAGTGTCGCACCAATCCGCGAGCGCTAAGTCAGCGCAAGCCTCCTTTGCTATTTACCTTTGATGACGGTCGCTTGAGCAACTACACGGTCGGTGCGCCGATCCTCGAGTCGTTCGGAGCGCGTGGCCTGTTCTTCGTAGTCCCGAAGTTCGCGCAGTGCGGCACACAAGAAGCTCGCGAGTTCTACTATTCGCACATCGATACACGCCAGCTTGCGCCGAGTTTGCAGGATGAAGAAGCGCGCTCCATGACGCCCGAGCAAATGGCAGATCTCGTCCAGCGCGGGCACTCCATCGGCAACCATTCGTACTCGCATGTTAATCTCGCAACCCTGCCTGAGGCTCAGTTGCATCACGAAATCGTCGACAGCGCAGCGCAGATCGCCGCCTGGACGGGGCGTCCCGTCGACGCCTTTGCATGGACGTTCTCGTGGGATTCGATCACGCCCGCAGCCTGGAAATTGATCCAGCAGCATCACCGCTTCTGTTTTGCGCCATGTCCTGGCTCGGTTGACTGCCGCGCTGACACACCTTCGCTGATCTGGAGAACTGAGATTGAGGTTGCCTATTCGCGTCACGATTTCCGCTTTATGTACGCTGGTTTGGCGGACCCGTTGTGGCGAAGACAACGCCAGCTTCTGCGAGCAAGAGTGCAAGACGAGTCGATTGGCCAGCAAACTGTTTGTTAGCACACGACCAATTGCAACAGAACCATAGTGCCCGCTTGTATTTGCGGCGGAGCGCAACACTTTGCCCTTACGACTCTAGAGAGTCATCAAAAAAAACCGCCCCACCGGTTGCTGTTGCCATGCCGCGAGTTGTATATTTCTTCAAACAACCAATTCATCACACGAGCGCAACTAAGGGGGGATTCCGTCCAAAACGTGAGGGCCGAAACCTTCGCGCAGGGTAGTTCGGGTGAGACGCCGGGCATTTCGGCCGGAAGGGAACACCGACTTTGACGTTCCTGTTTTTTGGGCTATTTGCATTCTCATTGGCTTTGTCGTTTGTAGCTACCCGCCAGGTGCGAGACGTGGCCGCGCGCCGGGGCTGGGTTTCTCTACCGCAAGGTACGCGCCATATCCATCAGACGCCGCTTCCTCGGCTCGGGGGCGTGGCAATCTTCCTGGCTTTCTCGGTCAGCTTAACCGTCTGGCTGGCGCTCTCCGTGCTGTTTCCCCGGCTGGCTGTGGGAGTTGCGCCTAATACGCTTCTGCGTATTTACCTTCCAGCCTGCCTGATTTTTTGCCTCGGTATCTACGACGATATTCACGGAGCCGGCCCATATTTAAAATTTGCCGTTCAGGCGATTGCGGCCATCATGCTTTTTCTGGGCGGCATGCGGGTTCTCGATCTCCCCCTGATCTTTTCCCATTCCCTGCCGTGGTTCGTCGGATTGCCGCTGACCGTGCTGTGGGTGGTAGCGGTGACCAATGCCTTCAATCTAATCGACGGGCTCGATGGTTTGGCGGCCGGGTCGGCGCTGTTTTCGACGATGGTGTTTTTCGTTGTCTCCATGGTCCTTCATTCATGGCTAGGCTCGCTGATGAGCGTCATCCTGGCGGGCGCCATTCTTGGATTTCTCCGCTTCAATTTCAATCCGGCCACGATTTTTCTGGGCGATTCCGGAAGTCTCTTCATCGGATTCCTGCTCAGCGCGTTGGCTCTCGCTGGCGCGCAGAAGGCCCCTACGTTCGTTGCGGTGGCCATTCCGGTAGTCTCGTTCGGATTGCCAATTCTTGAAACTTTGCTCTCCATCTTGCGCCGGCTGATCAGCGGACGCCCCATTTTCACGGCCGACCGGGAACACATCCACCACAAGCTGCTGCAAATGGGTTTTTCCCACCGCCAAGTGGTGATCGTGCTGTACGCTGTCTCCGCCATTTTTGCCATGCTGAGCCTCTTCCTGCTTTGGCCCACAGGGAGCACTCTCGGACTCGTGCTGGCCGTCGTTGGAACCGGTATATGGCTAGGGGTGCAGCATCTAAACTATCTTGAGTTTGGTGAACTGCGGCGGGTTGCGCAGCGCACCATCGACCAACGGCAGATCGTAATCAACAACCTGTCCGTGCGCCGGGCGGTTGCGGAACTGAGAGTGGCCCTCGATCTCGATCAGGTCCGCGCGATCCTCATCGCTGCTTTCCGCAGCAATGATTTCGATGCTTTTGAACTCCATCTCAAGTCTCTTCCCGGCGATCAGACATCGGGTGCGGATAACAGCCGTCACTTCCACTGGAGCAAGTTTCCCCACTTAGCCGCTCTCGCGAATCAACCCCTGTGGAAGCTCACGCTCGACCTCGTGACCACTTCGAACCGGCAACGCGGCTCACTCGTCATCTATCGGGTCTACAGCCAGCGCGATCTGCAACTCGATGTCAACCTCCTCACTTCGGAGTTTCCATACACCCTGGCCGATGCTCTTGACCGGGTGCTAACCATGCCCGACGTTCTCGTTCCCGCGGGTCAAGTCGACGGCCAATTTCTCGCCGCCAACCTTTAGCAGTCTTTATGAAATGGCTTCCTTTTTCGATCTATTCGTGCGGTCCATTCGTGCCCTGAGTTATTATCTAGATAACTATGGACCCGAGCGCGCTAACATCGCCGGATCAGGGAAAAAAAGATCGGCGGCGCAACGTTCGTCAAAAACTCCACACGCCGGTCTACGTAAGTTTTGATGCTCCCAATTCTGGCGTTGCTGTCGACCTGAGCGAATTGCTCGACATGCATGAAGAAGGTTTTGCGGTTCAAACGGGCGAACGCCTCGAAGTGAACCGCACCGTCACGCTTTGCCTCGATCTACCCGAAACCAACAGTTACATTCACGGCAGCGGTGAGGTGATATGGAGCGACGAGACTGGCCGCGGCGGCATTCGATTCTGTGCGCTTTCCGACTACTCGCGGCAGGTAATAAGACAATGGCTGTTTGCGAATTTGCTGATCGCCTCCGGCAATCGTGCGGCTCAAACCGATTCGTCGCTTCATGAACCGTCGTGTCATGAAGAAGAGAAGATTCTCGGCCCAGTACGGGTGGACAAATCGGAGCCGGAAATTGGGACGCAGTCCAATCCCGTCGTTTCGATGCCCCACCGAGACGATGCGCTCTCTGCGGTCGATACGGTTCGTGGCGAGATCCGCGAACTTGGCGAAAATGTAGACGCAGCTTTCCACTTAATTACCG
>JBEKXO010000159.1:0-10855 GCA_049511995.1 Terriglobales bacterium | reverse complement strand
GAAGGATGTGCTTTGGCCGGCGGTCAATGTGACCGGCAAGGACAATCCACTCAAACTGAATCCGGTGCCGCTCGCACTGGCGGCCGAGATCGTGATGCTGGTACCGCCGTTGTTGGTTAGCGTACCGGAGAGCGATTTCGACGTGCCTATCTGGATGTTCCCAAAGCTGAAGCTGGTGGGGTTCGATGCTAATTGGCCGGGAGCAACGCCGGTACCGGAAAGAGGAATGGAAAGGGTAGGATTGCTGGCATTGGAATTGATGGTCAGCGTGCCGCTGGCTGCTCCCGTAGCGGACGGAGTGAAGATGGCATTGAATGTTGCACTCTGGCCTGCGTTGAGCGTCACTGGCGGAGTTTGACCCGTGAAACTGAAACCGGTGCCGGATGCGACTGCGCTCGAGATCGTAACGGTTTCTCCGCCCGTGTTGGTGACGCTCACCGGTACGGTCTGATTGCTTCCGACCGTAACATTTCCAAAAGTGGCACTACTCGGATTTGCACTCAAGGCACCAGCGGCTAGAGCCGTGCCCGAAAACGGAATGGACAGTGGCGAGTTTGAGGCGTTCGAGACAATGCTGAGCGATCCGGTGGCTGCACCCACACTGGACGGAGAGAAGGTGGCGGTGAAGCTGGCGGTTTGATTGGCCGGCAGGGTTACAGGCAGAGTCAATCCGCTGATTGAGAAGCCGGTTCCGCTCGCCGTCGCCTGTGAGATCGTTACCGAGGATGCGCCAGTGTTGGTCAAGGTTTCCGACAGGCTGGTTTTGGTGCCGACCTGAATGCTGCCAAACGCCAGGCTGGACGGACTGGGTGTGAGCGTACCGGGGGGGACGCCGGCGCCCGCGAGATTGAATATGACGTTGCTGCTTAAGCCGGCCGTGGTGGTGGCGAAGGTGATGCTGCCGCTGAAATTTCCGGTGCTCGGCGGCGCGAAGGTGATGGTGGTTGAAGTCGATCCTCCGGGATGCAGTGTCATGGGCACGGATAGATTGCTCATGGTGAAGCCCGCGCCGCTCATGGTGGCCTGAGTGATCACAACATCGCTTCCGCCACTATTCGAAAGAGCGACCGTACCGCTCTGCGTGGACCCGACGACGATATTGCCAAAGATAATCTGTGACGGATTTGGCGAGAGCTTTCCGACGGTGGTGCCAACGCCTGTGGTGGGCAGGGAAACGATTGCCTGGGAATTCTCTCCGTCAAACAAAATCGTAATCGTCGGATCGCCCACTACGGCGGGTTGGAAGACCACGCTGAAGGAAACGCTTTGGCCCGCGGCTACGGCTACCGGCAGGGTAAGGCCGGTGACTTGAAACTCCGAGCTCAACCCTTGAATTGAACTGATAGTGACGGAGGACGTGGTGTTGTTGGTGATGGTATTGGGGAGGGTGGCCGAGGTGCCTACAACGACGGATCCGAAGTTGAGGTCGGCGGTGCCGAGTTCGACTGTGCCGGGGGAACCTGCTCCCTTAAGGCTTTGGCATCCGGTAAAGAGTATGAGTGCGCCAGAAATCAGTAGGGCAGTGACTAAGCGGCAATAGAACCGATAACCGTTCAATGCGACCTCGGGGGTAACTCCCGCATACGACGGCGGGGGATTTCGGTCACCGGAGCCTGGAAGTCAAGTTCCGGCAAGGTCAGTCTCGCTCTTGGGGAGAAGGTGTTATAGATTGCGAAAGGCCAGCTGGGAGCGGCATCTGGCCAATTTGACCGGGACCAAATCTCTTGCCGCTGATGAACTTGTGGTGCAGCGCGGGAAAATGGTGTTTTCGCTCATAAGCTTCTGTTAATAAACGAGTAAGGCGCGTCCAATCGACAATGGCGATTACTCTAAAGTTACTTTGGGCTCGTTTTCGGGGTTGGGGTCTTTCCGAGTGGTGAAAATCGTCGGCTGGAATCAATTAGTGTGCAAGATATTGCCTATGATCCACCTCCGACAGGCTCGTGAGCGTGGTTTGTAAATCTCATGGGAGGGCTAAATTATTGAGCCGGTTCCTGTTCTCGCGAGTGCTTTTTCAAGAGGGCGGGTTTAACATGGAAGAGTGGCGTGCGCGGATGGCATGGCGCGTGCTGTTTCAAGGGTGTGGCGCGAAGTGACGGCGTAGCGCGGGATTCGCGCGGGGGATTAGGAAGCAAGATGAGATTTTCGTGGGCAACTGGGGTGTTAGTAGCGGGACTTAGCGTGAGCGGCTTTGCTCAGCAAAGCCCCTACAAGGTGAAGCCTTCGCATACGGAAAAACCGGCGAAGAGTAGCGCGCCTGTGGGCGGAGCTGGGGGAGGGGCATCGGCCTCCGCTGCCAATGCAAAGAGTCTGCAAAGTATCGAGCATCAGGGCGCCAGAACTCATGCGTCGTCGTCACAGCCAGCGGGAAAGAAATCAGCTGCGCTGAAGCCGGTGAAAGATAAACCGAATCCGAAGATGAATTTTGGTGGGAGCGCGGGCGCAAAAGGTTCTAGCAAGAGTTCTTCAGGTACGAGCGCCTACAAGGGAAGGGTACGTCAAAAGGGCGCTCACCAGTAGCGCATCGCTAATCGAAAAAATTGACAACCGTTTGTCACGAAACGGTCGAGCGATCCGTGGCTGCGACTGCGGCGACAGGCTGAGTGTGCGGCTCTTTGATCGAGTACTTTAACAGGCAATACAAGGCGCGCACGCCGTCTTTCCATCCAATCTTTTTACCCTCTTCGTAGGTGCGGCCCCAGTAGCTGATACCCACCTCATAAATGCGCAGGTTGCGCCGCGCCACTTTCACGGTGATTTCGGGCTCGAATCCAAAACGATTCTCTTCGATTGGAATCGACTGAATGATTTCGCGGCGGAAGACCTTGTAGCAGGTTTCCATATCGGAGAGGTTGATGTTGGTGAGGCAGTTGGAAAGCAGAGTGAGAGCGCGATTGCCGACCGAATGCCAGAAATACAATACGCGGTGCGGAGCGCCGCCGAGAAAGCGCGAGCCAAAAACCACATCAGCCTTGCCTTGAATGAGAGGCTCAAGCATCAGCGGATATTCCGCGGGATCGTATTCGAGATCGGCATCTTGAACGATGACGAAGTCGCCGGTAGCTTCCTGAATGCCGCGGCGCAAGGCGGCACCTTTGCCCATATTGTGGGGCTGAAGAGCGACGCGGATTTGCGGATGCTCGGATTGCAATTCGGCGAGAATCTCGCGGGAGCCGTCGCGCGAACCGTCATCAACGCAGATCAATTCGATCTCGATGGGAACGGCGAGAACCTTCAGCACGACTTCGCGCAGGGTGTCGCGTTCGTTATACACGGGCATTACGACGGAAAGTTTCATGGCGCGCCGGATGCGGCCGAGGCTCCTCTAAATTCAACACAATTGTAAACGGTGGAGGAAAAGCCTAAAGCAGGAAAAGCATAAATGCGGGAAAAGCATAAGTCAGGAAAAGCTTGAACCAGGAAAAGCTTAAAACAGGGAAGGCTTACAAGTGATAAAGAAGAAGTTTTCCCGCCTTATGCTGTCTTTCTTTTGGGTGGTCAGGGGATGGGATTTGATCGGGCCGCTGAATCGTTGGCGGGCGCGCGCTCGGTGCCGTAGGATGCTTCGCTGGATGGAGCAGCGGTTAGTCCTCTGGCTTGCAAGGTCAGCAAATGTTGGAGAAGCAACAGATCGTTTTGGACATCGGAGCGAGCGGTCTTGCGGATGGTGGCTGGTTTCAATTCTTCGCGCAGACGCGCCTCTACTAAGCCGATGGTAAAGTCGGAGGCTGCGTCGTCGAGAATGTTGGAGCGCGTGACGCCGACGCCGGCGAGTTCACCATCGCCGCGCAGATATAGAGCGGGTTGTCCGGCAGCGTCGAAAGTAGGCTCCGCGCCGGCGAGTCTCGATTCCCAGCGGTGCCCTTCGGCGCTCACACTGGAGGAGGCGCTGCTTAGATTCATTTCGCTCTGCGTCAGTTCATGCAAGCGGCTTTGAAAATTGCGGCGGTCGGCTCGCGTCGGGGGCACGTCTAATTCGTCGTCGGCATTGAGGATCATCGCATTCTTCGAAGGATCGAAGCGGCCGTGTCCCAGATATCCGGCGATCAGGCTGCCGGCGACATAGGGATGCAGCACGAATAACGGCAACATATATTTTTTTGCCGTTAAGGCGCACTCGGTAACGCCGTGAACCGGCTTGGAGCGTGGTGTCGTGCCTGGGACCTGTACGATAACGAAACTCGCGCTCTGCAATTCGGGATGATGACGGTTGTACTTCGAAAGCGTTCTGGCGAGCTGCTTCGGGGTGGTGACGCCGAGATCGCCGACGATGCTACGGTGGACGGCGTGAGGATGGTAGAAATCGATAATTCCGCGGACAAAGTCTGAACAGTTCGCGGTCACCAGATTAAAGCGGTCATGGTTGGGGCCGCGGTTGAGCTTTGCGATCAGCGCCGCATCCAGTTGAGAATTGGTCTCAATCTCGTAGGCGTAAATGGTGCGAAGATACGAAGCTCCGACCAGTTCGTACCAGTCCCCTGGCGGTGTCGCGCCGTTGGAAAAATCGGGAATGAGAGTTCCGAGGTGATCGCGCCGGTAGTGATCGCGGAGAAATGCGACCATCTTCTTGTCGGCGAAGAGGGGAATGTCTTCCTCATTTTCGACGGCGTATAGATAAGGAATGAGCGGAATTGCAATCCAGTCGTACCCCGCGACACGGTGGTAGCGGCTGAGCACGACTCCGGTTTCGTCGGGGCGGCAGAGGCGCAATTTGACGGGTGTTTCGGCGCAGACTCCACTTAGATAGATGGCAGCATGACCTGTGCCGGCGAGGGCTCCATCGTAGCTATAGGGTTCTTCGAGAAAGAGGGTTGCCTTCGCTTGCGCCCTGGGGATGGAACAGGCACACAGCAGCAGAAGCGCGCACAGTCGCCAAAGGGCCGCTATGTTTGCAGTTCTCACCCGCACAGAGGGACACATCCTCTTTTAGATGCATTTTGAGGGTTTTCTTGGTATCTCGCTAATGACCTTAGTTCTAATGACTTGCGCATGCTGGGGCGCGAACTAACACGTTCGCGCCCAGCATTCTATATAGAAAGCAGGCGGTGGAAGAAAGAACGATAGCGTTGCAGGGCCAGGCGGAGATCCTCGGTGGAGACATCATCCCCGCGACCCCATTGCTGCTCGAGCTTGGAGCGTTCCTCTGCAAAGACTTCAGCCAGCCGTTGCATCGCGGATGCAACCAGGCCATCGGCCTGTTCGACCGCGCGGCGCGGCTCATCGACGAAGGCGGCTTGGACGTCGCTCCAACGGTTGCGCAGGCCTTGCAATTCGTTGTTGGGGAATAAGGATGTGGTATCGGAAGCGGCCGGAGCTCCGGCAAGTGCTCGAGATGTATTGGTTGAAGCAATATCTGATGTGTGGTTTTCAGCTTCGGGCTCTAAGCGTTGGTCTGAGGGGCGTTCGGCTAGCACTGGTCTCAGGCGTTCCTCCGCCGCTGGAGGACGCTTGCCTTGCGCCAAGTCTGCTGTGGTTAATTCTTCTGGGTTTGAAAATTCTTCCTCGGGTTGATCTTTCCTCAATGGCACGCTCATGCTCGTGCCTCCTTTCGTGCTGGCAGTTCTCTTGCTGGTGAATCGTCGAGCAACTCGTCGAAGAGGTCGCGATAGTGGACCATCGCTTTGCGCATGTCTTCGGTGCTGGCCTGGCCGCTGCTGTGGCGGAGAGCGATGTCGTGAGCGGCACGATAATTTTCGACTACCACGGGGTGATCGACGGAAATGTCGGCGGCGCGCTGATCGAAATCTGACACTGGATAACCGCGCGCCTGCATGAGTTCGTTCACTAACTGATCGGCTCCGGAGACGGCGGCTTTGGGATTGTCGACGAACTGCGATTGGACGGCCCGCCAGCGGCCACTGAAATCGGAGCGTGCGGCCGCAGTCAGGGGACGCAGTTCAAATTTCTCGCGGCGCTGGGCGCGCATTTGGAGAACGCCTTCGGCGCGGCGCGCTTCTCCTTCTTTCTTTAACACGCGATCATATTCGGGGCCGAAGCGCTCGCGGAGTTGGGCGCTGCGCCGTTTTCGCGCGAGGAAGAAGCCGACGATGGCAATCACTGCGACTGCCACAATTCCTGCAACAAGTATGACGAGGTGATTTTGGTCCATGCAGCCTCCATGTCACGTATCTGATTCGAGTGTGATGGGAGAGGTTGTTCGGAGGGGCGGTTTTGTGGGGCTGTGGAAAAAGTTCGACGTGGTCGTTGGTCGTTGGTCGTTCACTAAGTTTGCGGGAGTTTGTCGTCTTCGCGTCGCGGACTTGCCGGGCGGACTATTCGCGACCCTTCGATTCGGTTCGTCGAGGAGGGACCGAGTGTGCTGATAAGAAATTCGCGCGACTTACCCGTGGAGCTTCACTTTCCGATCAAAGACCGCGCGAATTCTGCTCGTCGAATTTGGCAATCAGTTGCTGAACTAAATTGACGAGTTTGCTGGAGTCCGATTCTTCCTGAATGCGCCGCGCGAGTTCTCGCCAGTCATCGATATGACTGCTGGCCGAATGCGAACTGCCGTCTTTGCTTGAAAGCATAACTGTCTCCTGAATTGGGTCAACCTTTGCTGGCTCGTTCGTTTGAGGGCTCGGCGTCTCGCTCTTGCGAGAATCGTCATTGAATGTCGGTGTTGGGTTCATTTTCGAACTCCGGTGCGGCAGCGCAATTGGTGCCGCGAAAACGAAGTGGGAAGGGAAGATTCAACGCGGAGCTTTTTATCGTTGCTCTCCTGCTTGCGCTCGAGTTCTTCCATCGTCTTCTTCACGACGGCGACCGGAATCTGTTCGAAAAGCGTTTTTGTCTTGCCCATTCGAGTACTCCCTTCGAATGTCCAGACAGTAGCAAACTAAAATTGATACGGGTTATATCTTTTGGGAATTCTTAGGGACAGGAATAGCGCGATTACCACGGTCGGATGGCGCACATTTACGGGTGCTTACGCGGTCGGGATGGTCACGGGTGCAGTGTGGTCAGGCGGCGATTTTTTTACTTGCCCGATACTTTTACGATATGTTATGTTACGTTACGTTTAGGTAACGTTAACTTCTCGTTAAGGAGGTTCCCCGTGAGTGCCCGAAGCAACAAATCTCCGATGAGCTTCAAGACTATGGCGCAACTGGATGTTCCGCAGGGCCGGAACGGAAAACACAAACAGATTGTCAGCAGTATTCTTGCCGATCTGGACCAACTGCAGGATGGGGCCGCGCTCAAGGTGCCCCTGGCGGATTTGGCGGAGAGCAAGGAAAAAGTGCGGTCCGCGCTGAATCGAGCCATTCACAAAACCGGGCGCAGCGTGGCAACAGCCAGCGACGAAAACTTCTTGTACGTTTGGAACGAAAAGAAGTAGCAGGCGGTTGCGCGTGTCATTGCCGCACCCGTCTTAATTCTTGGCGTCCCACCCCTTCGCAGAGTACGCGAAGGATGGGGCACCCTCTTTGTCGCCCGCACAGACATAAGTCAAAAGCCCGGACCGCCCGCCGCGGATTTTGCGACTGGCTCGCTAACCCTCCTCGTGTGAGAATCATTTTATGAAAATCGTGAGCGCGGCGGAAATGCGCGATATCGATCGTGCCACTTCGGAACGCTTCGGAGTGCCCTCCAATACTTTGATGGAGAACGCCGGTTCAGCGGTGGCTCGCTTTATTCTCGCTGATTATCCGCAGGCTGAACGCCTCGGCGTTGTATGCGGGAAAGGAAATAACGGCGGCGATGGATTTGTTGTGGCCCGAAAGCTCATTGAGGCGGGACGCTCGGTGCGAATTCTTCTGTTGTGCGATCCCGCGGAATTAGGCGGCGATGCGGCTGTGATGTTTAAGGCGATGTTGCCGAAGCTGCAATTGCAGAATAACGCGCCGCTGATAGTGCGCGACGCGGGCGGGCTGGATTCGCCGGACGCGGCGGAGATTTTCTCTGCCGACGTGATGGTTGATGCGATTCTCGGGACGGGATTTCGCCCGCCAGTGAGTCCGCTGTATGCGGCGGCGATCGCGAAGATGAATGCTGCGGCCGTTCCTATCGTTGCCGTCGACATTCCGTCGGGAGCCGACGCAGATGCGATGCGACCGACGACG
This sequence comes from Terriglobales bacterium, assembly GCA_049511995.1. GTDB lineage: Bacteria > Acidobacteriota > Terriglobia > Terriglobales > Acidobacteriaceae > Acidiflorens. The sequence goes on along the minus strand of JBEKXO010000159.1, from coordinate 2,792 downwards.
ACGGCCGGTTCCGATCGAACTCGGGCGAATGCGATTGTGACTTTCACGGCGCCGCGCCCGGCGCATGTGTTTGCGGAGTTGACTAGCGGGCCGACTGTGATTGCGTGGATTGGTTCGCCGGCGGAGGCGATTACTTCGCGACTTGGACTTCACTTGAGTACTCCTTCCGACTTTACTGCGCTGCTTGCGCCCCGCGCGCTTGAAGGCAATAAGGGCAGCTATGGGCACGTGCTGGTGATCGGAGGGTCGCTCGGTAAGGCGGGCGCGGCGGCGATGGCGGGATTTGCAGCGCTGCGCGCGGGCGCGGGGCTGTCGACGATCGCGACGCCTAAGTCTGTGCTGGCTACGGTGGCCGCATTCCATCCGGAGGTCATGACCGTGCCGCTGGCGGAAACTCAAGATGGCACCATCTCACTGGGAACGCTCGGAGCAGGAGCTGGCTTTGATGCATTGGCTGAGCGCAAGACGCTCGCCGTTGGGCCGGGCATTTCGCGGAATTCCGAGACCGCCGAGTTCGTGCGCGTCATCGTTCAGCGACACGATAACGCAATGGTCGTGGATGCGGACGGGCTGAACGCATTTGAAGGAATGGCCCAGATGCTGAACGGCCGGGGTCGAAACTTTGTCATTACCCCGCATCCAGGAGAGATGGCGCGATTAACGGGCTTGAGTATTGCTGAAATTCAGGCGAATCGTTTGGAAGTGGCACGAAATTTCGCGCGCACGCAGGAATTGATTGTCGTGCTCAAGGGACATCGTACGTTGATTGCGGCTCCGGATGGGACAGTCTGGGTGAACGCGACGGGCAATCCGGGCATGGCCACAGGGGGTACGGGGGACATACTCACGGGAATGGTGGCCGGGATGATCGCGCAGCATCCACAGCGTGCGCTTGAGGCGGCGGCGCTCGCGGTTTATTTGCACGGGCTGGCGGGGGATCTGGCGGAAGAATCCCTTGGCGAAAGTTCGCTGGTGGCGACGGATCTGGTGCGCTTTTTGCCCGCGGCGTTTGCGCGGGCGCGCATACAAGAAGACGAAGAGGTTAGGGTTCACGCCTGAGAATTTACTTTTCCCTACGCGCGGGCTCGGGCGATTAACGCGGTATGTAATTGTCGAGCAGTGGAAGGAACTGCGATCCCAGTTTCATCATGCGCGTCTGCGCTTCGGCGGAAGACTCGCCACGCTGAATTGGAGTCATCAGGCGGACCATCCCGCCGTCGCTGCGATTCATGTGGATGGAATCGGATATCAGATAATATTTGGCCGACCACTCGCTGGCCACCGCGCGTCCATGCGCCTGAAACCAATATAAGACGAGCAGCCGTTCTCCCATCTTGGAAACCACGTAGCGATTGACGGGGAAGGACGAGCCTTGGGCATTTGTGAACTGGATCACTTCGCGGGAAACCGGAATCCAACCCGCACCGGGAAGGCAATGATCGGGCGAGTGGATGGTATCGCCCGCCCGCTGCGACGCAAAATAGGCGATATAGAGATTGATCTCTGGCTGAAGGTGTCCAGCATCTTCGTAATCGCGCACCAGGAAATCGCCAGGCCCTAGAATGTCCCGCGATTCCTGGTCAATAGTCTCGTCGGTTGCTGACCAACCATCAATTTGCGAGGGCAGAGTACTGAGCGGCGGCGGAGCCGGAATGATCTCGGTGCTAGAACGCGCTTGCAGGCCGATAGCGGTAATCAGCATGGGGACCGCGACAATGCCAAAGCGAAAAGAGCTCGCCTTCACGGGCATCGCCTGATCTGGTTGCTTTTCCCGAGCCATGACATTACTGGGCGAAGCGGGACCGGTTTTCCAGATCAGGCAAATCAGGCGGTGCACGGCGAACAACATAAGCAATGCCACCGCGAAAATTAGCAGACCCGAGAATTCGTGGTAAAAACCCTCAGATGCGTCGGGATGGCCGTGCTGTACCAGAAACCCGGTGCCAAAAACCCGGAAGCTGTTCGCAGCAACTGCTATGGGAATTGCCGCGCACACGAGGACGACACGCACCCACTTCCGAGACTCCATCAGGTAGCCGTAGATAATGGCGAGCGTGACGAGAGTTAGAAGCGAGCGGATTCCGCTGCAAGCTTCGGCGACGTCCAGTTGCTTGGCGGCGAGCGTGATCATATTTCCCTCGCGGTGCACGGGGACGTTGACTAGTTCGAGCAGAGCCGTGGCAACTTTTGCCGCCAGTAGCTGAAGAGGGAAGGTGACACGGTTAATGAGGAGAGCGGGGATCGGGATCATTAAAATGAGAATGGACCACGGAAAGAAGACGGCGCGAAAGAACGTCCATCCCTGAAAAAGAATAATCAAGCCAGCCAACAGGATCAGTAGGGAAATCCGCGGCAAGAAAATATCTGCGCCTAGAACACCCAGCACCAGCACGATCATACTCAAGACGACCAGAGGCAGCCCGGCCCAGGACGGAGCCGATGGAATTTCTTGCAAGGACTTACGGTTCTGCCACAGAACGAAGAGAGCGAAGAAGGGAACGAAGATGCCGTGGGCGAAGTTGGGATCGCTGTGAGGTCCGACCCACTGGAGAAAAAGATTGACGAGAATTTTGGCGTAAAGCCAGGCGATCAGCAGCAGCAGCGCCACCGCTTGCCAACGGGGCAATCTTGACGACAAGCGATCCTCCGCGGCGGAGAGGAGCGGGGCTACCTGCACTGAATTACTCATACGGCGCTTGTCTCTGAGAATAAGCGAAGTTACCCTTCTCGCCAAGCCGCAACACGGGGCACCCGGCACCTCAGGTTTCCGCTCCTCGAATAGGTCTGCAGGG
>JBEKXO010000158.1:0-10863 GCA_049511995.1 Terriglobales bacterium | reverse complement strand
TGCACGATGACGTAGCTGCCACCGGCAAACGCACGGTCCTCGTCGCCGATGAGTACGGCCTCGGTCGCGGCCTGCCCTCTGGGATTCTCCGTGCCGTCCACGAAACCGATTAGATCGCGGTCGTCGAAGTAACGGAATCCGTGCACTTCGTCCGCCGGCGACACCGCATCCCCGATACGCGCCATAATCTGAGTGGCCAGCTCGAAGCATAGATCCATGCGCTTGGCGCGAATGTGGAAGAGCAAGTCGCCGGGCGTGGACACCGCGTGGCGAGCTTGGGCATGAATCTCCCGGAAGGGATGCAGTTCGGCAGGCCGCGGCGGTCCGAAGATGCGGTCCCACGCGGTGGACCCGAACCCCATGACGCAGGAGAGTCCTGCTTCCAGGTCGCGAAATTCCACCGCGCGCACCAGCGCGGCGAGGTCTGCGCAGAACGAGCGCAGGGTGGCGCGATGGCGGGAGCCCGGGTTGAGCGTCGCGACCAGGAAGATCGCGGCGCGGGTCAGCGGCGCGGATACTGCCTGTGAGAGAGCCGGCAGTCTACCTTGCGCTTCCGGCGCGACCATCTTATTGGGATCGGTCTCCATTGGGTGTCGTCCCTGGCGGCGCGCATTCTGCTCCGCAAAATGCTACGCTCGCCTCGCCTGTGAAAGTTCGCCCAGAAAGCTTACCATCCGCCGCGAAACCTGCAACCGCATGCTTATCAAGGTGTCCGCGACTCGATGTGCCACATCATGGGATATTCCTTTCCGCGAGCTTCGGCCAACAATTGAATCGATGCAACCCCGGGTGCTGTTTCAGCTGTGTAACACTAGCAAAAGTCCTTCCTCCAAATAAACGGCAGGGCGACACATTATCACAATCGCGCCTGGTTTTCGTTCTTCGTCCACTTAGTGCGATCATCATAGTGCGAATCATAGTGCGAATCTTCTTAGTGTGAATCGTCGACCCGAACGCCAGAAGGAGAATGCGATGTCAGCCGCCAACGCTACAACCGAACGTCCTCCCTTGCCGCCTTTTACACGCGAAACGGCTACTCAGAAGGTGCGAATGGCGGAAGACGCCTGGAACTCCCGCGATCCAGAAAAGGTGTCGCTGGCTTACACCGTTGACTCACGCTGGAGAAACCGCTCGGAATTTATCAACTCAAGAGAAGAGATCGTCGCGTTTCTCCGGCGCAAGTGGACGAGAGAGTTGGACTACCGGCTGATCAAAGAGCTTTGGGCATTCGAGGGAAACCGCATCGCCGTGCGCTTCGCCTATGAATGGCACGATGACTCCGGCAACTGGTTTCGCTCGTACGGCAACGAGAATTGGGAGTTCGATGAGAAAGGCCTGATGCGCTTCCGGTTCGCCTCCATCAACGACCTGCCAATCAAAGAGACGGACCGCAAGTATCGTTGGCCGCAAGGCCGCCGTCCGGATGATCATCAGGGACTAAGCCAATTGGGATTGTAAGGCCTCAGCCTATTCACGCTGAGCGCGAGTGCGAAACCGTTGAGGACGGCCGAAAACGGCCGTCCCTCGGGCTGTCTGACATGCTAGTCGCTATCCGGCGCAGCGGTCTCGACCAGGTCATTCTTAATGAAGAAACTTCCTTCCAGCGGAGCTTGAATCGTTGTGTACTTCGACGCGGCGTGATGGAAGTTGAAAAAATCGTGGAGATCGTTGGCGGCTCGCGCATCGGCAAAGCCGAGACTGCCGAGGCCAAAGATTCCCTCGATCGCTTTCAGAATGCTGCCGAAATCGTATTTCAGATTGCTGATGTATCCGACCTTGGGCGAGTAAGCCGAGACCACCACCAGCGGCACACGAAAGCCGAGTTGATAGTCGTTCTGGTTCGCGCCACTCTGAAACACCGGCTGCACGTGATCGTACCAGCCTCCCCAATCGTCCCATGTAATGAAGATCGCCGTGTCTTTCCAGTAGCCAGTGCCGTCGTCGCAGTTAGTGTTATTTCCAATAGCGTTAACGATCGCCGCGACCCATGAGGGGCCTTGCCCGCTGTTGATCGGATGATCGGAATACTGTCCGGCGGGAGTTATCCAACTTACTTGCGGGAGGGCGCAGTTATTGATGTCGTTTAAGACATCAGGGGGAAGAGTGTCGACATACCCATTCGATTCGCCTTTCGTCCAGTCGGGGCCGGTGCAGATGCCGTTTACCGGAATGCAGATGTTCGAAAGCGAATCCGGCGCTACCCAGAGGCTGCTCTGCCCTTGGGCGTAATAGGTCCATGTGATCTTAGGGCTGGGCTGACTCAAGAGATAATCCATCGCATTGCGGGTGAAGCACTCCGCGATTTCGTCACCCGCAGTTTCCGTGCCATAAGGCGGCGCGCTGTTCCCGTTCGGCCTGATGAGTTGAACGGATTCTCCCGAACCGCAGCCATAATTAGTTCCGCTATTCTCTGCTACAAAAACGCCCAGCGCGTCGTCGGCCGCCGTCGGGGCGGAAGTAGCGCCGAAAATAAACTGATGGGCAGGATAACTCGGGCCCTGGTTGGTTTGAAACATGCGGTTGGCCCAACCATAGGTCGTCGCTAAGATGACATATGGATCCAGAACCCCACCTTTGCTGCCATTGCCGTTAGTTACAGGCGAGTTATACACGTACATGAACTGGGAATAGTTGTTGGCGGGAACCACGCAGCCAAAGATGTTGGCCCCGCAGACCGCCGGAACGTTGGCTCCCGGCTTGCCCGCGATCCCCTGGCTTTCGAATTCGAAATTAAACCCGCTGATGGTGCCGTTGAGCTTCGGCCCGGCGTGGCTGTGGTCGAGATCGAAGTTGGTAGCTAATCCAACAGGAGTTAGTGGCACGGTCTGGCCGTCGGCATTCACATAGGTCGACACAATGTCATACGTGCCGCTAGCGCCGTTTACGCTGCATCCGGGAACGCCACCGTCGGCGGTGCATAATCCCTGAAAGAGATTGTCGGGCGTGCGGTTTTCCTGAAAGATCACGATAACGTGTTTAAACGGAGTGTTGCTGTATTGGGCGTGGGCGACGGTTGCCACGAGCGTGGCGGCGAGAAAGAACAAAACCCTGGGGTTGGATTTCATAGCGATTCTCCTGGTGCAGGAACTGGCAGGTGGACGAGGTGAGCGACGCGAACCGATGCGGTGCACCTACTGTCTCCAACTCGTCATAACACCTGTCTTGGATGAATGACTCGCAAGTTTGGAGATTAATTTTTCGTGACAACATTCCCCTGCACAGGGCTGTGCAACTAATTGCAGTGTACCGGGCTTGAATCAGACGACTCTATAATGATGGAGTCGATGCAGGACGAGCGCTGATGTCCCCTTTCAAAAGACGCGTATTTGGCTTTATTAGTGCTGCCGTTAGTACCGTCATTTTTGTCGCATTGATCGCCGATCAAACTGCCGCGGCAACCATGACGTGCGCGAACCTGGCTTCTCTGAAGTTGTCACACACGACTATCACGGCAGCGCAGTCGATACCGGCAGGAACTTACACTGCGCCGAACGGCGAGGTCTTCCAGAATATGCCCGCATTCTGTCGCGTGGCGGCGACGCTAACGCCCACCACCGATTCGGAGATCGGAATCGAAGTATGGATGCCGTCGTCGACGTGGAATGGACGGTTCGAGGGAGTAGGAAACGGTGGTTTCGCAGGATCAATCCCGTACAGCGCGATTGCGCCCGGCGTATTACTCGGATATGCGACCGTTGGCACCGACACTGGCCACAGTGGCTCTTCGACGGATGATGGATCCTTTGCGCTTGGACATCCCGAAAAAATAATCGATTTTGGCTATCGCTCGATCCATCTGATGACCGTCATCGGCAAACAGATATCGTCTGCTTTCTATGGCGAAGATGCGCAGCATTCATATTTCACCGGTTGCTCAACCGGCGGACGTCAGGCCTTGATGGAGGCGCAACGCTACGCGGACGATTACGACGGCATCGTCGCCGGCGATCCGGTTGCTTACTACACGCACCATCATGTCGGCGGCAATCTGTGGGTTGTGTGGCAGATGTTTAACAATCCTGCCAGTACCGTTTTCACCACGCAAGATACGCTGCTTGGAAGTGCGGTCAATGCGGCGTGCGACGCGCTGGATGGAGTCGTCGATGGCGTGCTCAACGATCCGCGTCGCTGCCACTTTGATCCTGCGGCGCTCCTGTGCACCGGATCGCAGGTGCCCCCGGCGTGCCTGACGTCGGAGCAGGTCGAGGCAGTGCGACATTTGTGGACGGGGCCGGATGAGACGGTGCAGCAGCGCGGCTATTATCCGCCGTTTGAGCGGGGCGGCGAAGCCGATGGTTGGCCGGCAAGTATCTCTCCGGATCCGCCGCCAGCGCCGCAAACCGACAGTCATGCGCAGATTGGCATTCCCTTCTTCGAGTACTTCGTCTTCGACGATCCCAATTGGGATTTCCAAACTTTCAACTGGGCCTCCGATCCGGCTTACGTAGAAGAGAAGGTAGTGATTCCCGGGCAGACGTTGGCATCGGTGCTGAATTCGATCGATCCCAACCTGAAACCGTTCCAGGCGCGGGGCGGCAAACTGATCCAGTACCACGGATTTAGCGATCCCGAAGTGCCGCCGCTGACCAGTATTAACTATTTCGAAAGCGTCGTGGACTCAGGCGGTTCGCCCGAGTGGAAGCAGACCGGCGACTTTTACCGGCTCTTCATGGTGCCCGGCATGAATCATTGCAAAGGCGGCCCGGGCGCAAATGTGTTCGACACGCTCACTCCTCTCGTCGATTGGGTGGAGCAGGACGTCGCGCCCGACAGAATTCTTGCAACGCATTACGTCAACAACATGCCCGGCCAGGGTGTCGCCTTTACCCGTCCCTTGTGCTCCTACCCGCAAGAAGCCATATATAAAGGAAGCGGCAACCCCAACGATGCCGCCAATTTTGTGTGTAAGTAGCAACATCGTATTATAAGTACAATAAAGTAAATACATTGGGATAAGTACAAATGTTCCACGTGGAACATTATCGTAAAACGTTCGCCTTTTCGAGCAGCTTTGCGATCGCCCCCCTTGCGCGGCCGTCGGTTGTAAGTCCGTAGTTTTCTAGTCGTTGTCGGGCGGCACCGCGCCGTCGCCTTCCCCTTTGGCATAGAATTGCGGTATCACTGGTGGTTCGCCGCATGCTGTTGGGGAAACAATGAACTGGAAATCGTTTGGCAGAGGCCTCGGATGGATCGGGCCTGGCTCGGTGTTGTTGGCGGGGCTTTCATTGGCGAGTTTGTTGGGGCCGGCGGCGGCTCAGGCTCAGTCCAATTCGGCAGCGCCATCGACCGAACGCAAGACTAGCACTCCTTACACCGGCGATCTCTCCATCTTCGATTCTCCGGGACGCGATCGGCGACTGCATATCAATCGCGTCATGGACATGCTTGGCATTAAGCCGGGCAAGAATGTTGCCGATATCGGCGCGGGATCGGGTTGGTTCACGGCGCTCGCCGCTCGCCGCGTCACGGCCTCTGGCACGGTTTATGCGGTGGACATCAATCCAGAGGCGATTCAATACATTGACGAGCGGGCGAAAAAGGAGCATCTCCAGAACATAAAGACGATCCTCAGCCCGCCCGACGATCCGCAGATTCCAGCCAACTGCATCGACGCTGTCCTGCTGCTCAAGACCTATCACGAGATTGCGCATCCGGTTGCGCTGCTCAAGAACCTGCGCTCATCGCTTAAGCCGGGGGCGAAGATTGGAATCATTGATCGCAATGGCAATGGAGAGAATCATGGCGTGAGCAAAGATGTGGTGGTTCGCGAAGCCGCCGAGGCGGGATACGAACTGCGCGACACGCAGGATTTCGTGAAGTCCGACGGCATGGATTATTTTCTGATCTTCACTGTGAAGGGGAATTAGGGGCGGGGACGACTGCTCGTTGACCGGGTCTGAGTGTTATCGCCGGTTACGTCAGCTTGCCTTGCCGGTCGTGTCAATACGAGCTAGGGCCTACCGTCCTCAGAACTCACATTCCGCAACTAGCTTCAAAAGTCTAAGAAGCGTCTCGCGCTCCTCCAGAGTCATTTGCCGCCGGACACTCTCATCGGCGGTCACCCGAGCTTTGATTAGCCGTTCCCGGTACTTCCTTCCTTTGGCCGTCAGCTGGACTAGAATTGCTCTGCCCGATTTTGCGCGGTGCTCCGACACGAGTCCTTCCTTGACCAGTGACTTGATCGCCCGGTGCACGACGGTCCGGTCGATGCCCAGGAGCGTGGCGATCTGATTCGAATTGAGCGCCGTTCCCCCGCGCAATGTCGACAGGATAAAGCCGCGTGTTGCCGAGCATTGAGTTTTTTGCTCCAGTCTCTTTCCCACCGAGAAATACGCGGCTGCGATATGGGCGAGTACCGACTCTTTCAGAATGTCATCGGGGATCTCTTGCCTTGGGAGGATGTTCATAGAACGGTCACCGTTGCCTCGAGAGGTCTTCGCCACTGCGGGAGATCATTGTGGGCAGGCGATTTCTTGCCGATCGCAATCACCATCACAATCTCGTGGTGGCGGCCGGACAACCCCAGATATTGAGAGAGCCTGCGGCCATCAAAGCCTTCCATCGGACAAGTGTTCATGCCGAGCGCTTCGGCGGCGATCATCAGATTCTGGCAAGCTAACGATGTACTCTTCGTCGCCCATTTGAACAAGTCTTGCCGGGACAGCGGCGGCATCCCGATCACCATCCGCAGATGTAGCAGCCGGAAAAGGGCGCGTTTGATCGCAGCAAAGATTCCGAATGGACCAGGCATGAAGAGAATCCGGCCAATCTTTGCTGTGCGCTCGTAGCGGCGAATTTTCTCTTCGGTGAAGTTGCTCCTGCGCATCCACTCCAACTGGCCTTGCGACGTGGCCGACAGCGATTCGAGATCGGCAACGGCCACGACCAGTGCGGAGGCGGTTTCCGCGGGCTTCTGCCCGAGGCACAGTTTTGCGACGACGGCCTTCTGTGGCGTAGATCCCACCCAATAAAACTTGTAAGGCTGGCTGTTAAAGCTCGAGGGGGCGTGGCGCGCTGCATTGAGAATTTGCTCGCGCAGCCCTTGGGAAATTTCGACGGGTTCAAAGATCTTGATTGCTCGCCTTTGGAAGATCGCGTCCAGAGTCTCGTGCATGGTTTGCACCTCCATGTTGCTATTACAACATAAGTATGTTGTTATTGCAACATGAGAACACTGGCAGCCGATCGAAAGCAATCAAGCGGCGATAAATCGCGGTAGCACCAACTACGGCCCGCCCGGGGCATTTGGAGCGCCTGATCACGTCAATCGCGTGAATCAATACAAATGGAAGTCGACCTCGACACTAATCTCTTTTTCGATGGGCTGGCCGTCCTTGAGGGCGGGAGTGAACTTCCAGCGGCTGACCGCTTCAACCGCCTTTTCGTCGAGGCCGTATCCCACTCCTTTCACCAACTTAATGTCACGAGTCGTTCCGTCGACCGTAACCGTCAGCGATAACAAGACTGTGCCGTTGATTTTCTTTTTGCGGGCTTGCTCGGTGTACTCGGGGTTCGGCGCGAAAATCGCGCGTGGCATCGTTACATTGCGGTCGGGCTCGTGGCCACGTCCCGGCATCACGTTTCCTCCCGAACCGGAGGCTGGCGGCATCGTTACATTGTGCTCCGGTTCGAGGGCACAGGCGGGTGCGCTCATCTCCGGCACGCCAGAGTCGTCATCAAAGGCAACAAACTTGTCGGGTTTCTGGGAAACAGAGGACGCGAGCGCGTAGCGGGGCATCCCGTTCGAAGGCAGTGAAATCTGGATCATGTCACCCCGGCGGGCACGCACCCCGACCTTTTCCCCGCAGGCGAGGCTGCCTGACGGACTGCTGTGGCACGGGCTGAAATATACGGGCGCTGAATCCTGGCGATCCGAACAAACCATGAATCCGTCAACCAGCGGCTGACGCGGAGGCAAAGAACAGTCGATGGGGCCGAGGTTCGGCACCTCGGCGTCGTTGTCGAAGGACACGAATTTATCGGGCTGCCGGGAAATCGCCGACAGAGCTACATAACGCGGAAAACCTCCCGCTAGCAGGACCCTGAGCATGTCATCGCTCCGGGCATCCACCGTCACCTTTTCCCCGCATTTCAGACTGCCAATCTGGCGCTTCCGGCACCTGCCATAGAGTGGCACCGGCTGCCCATTGTCGTGGTCGGAACAGAAAACAAAGCCGTCGGGCCTGGGCGCCACGGGAGACTGGCCATCGAGAGCTTGCGACAAGAGCGATCCAGCAGTAGCCACGCAAAAGACCGCTACCAACAACGGCACGGATTTCATCGACGGGGATTCTCCCATTCGATCGGTCAGACGTCAACCAGACATAGCCGGGTTGCCCGTTCGGGCCTTGAATGGGCTGCAGCCCATCGTTATGGAACAGCAGACAGAACTGAATTCAACCGCGATCATGACCGACACCGGCGCATACGCCAATGGTTCTTTCATTGTGCTGTGACGGGTTCTGAGCGCTATCGCCTGGTTACGTCAACGCCCCGCCGCTTGGTGTTTTGCACCAAGATGACCTACGATGTTCCTGTCAGAAATCGTGAGGCATATGGCCAAGCAGGTGGAAGCTTGCTGCAGCTCGCCAGCAGCGCTTTGCTACTGGTTCATAGTCTCGCTGATAGCGTGGGGAGTGCTGAACCTCATAGGAATCTATTGGCGTCCTCTCCACAGGTCGTCGGCTGCGTGCCTTTTCGCCATGGCCATCGGCTGCCTCGCCAACTGGCGGAGAAATCGCTCTTTTCACTGTGCTATCACGGGTCCACTATTTCTGATCGGCGGCGTCATATTTCTGCTCTCAGGCGTGCGCGCGATCCACGTCGACGTGCCTTGGGTCTGGCCGGTCCTTTTCGTCGGCGTCGGCATCGCGTTTCTTCTGGAATGGATGTACGGGAAGCGTCCTGCGTCCTGACTGTTGAAAAATCGCCATGTTCGTTGTTGCTTGCTAGTATTCCCACGAGAGGAACCAGCGGTGGCGCCCCCGGCCCGAGGGCTCTGTCATAGAGCTGGTATGTTGCTATGAAGAAAAATGTCTGGAGAGCGGTTATCGAGGTAGGATTTATCATCTTCCTCTTTTATTCCAACCTTTTGATGGGAGAATTTGAGCGCTCAGGCATCGGGCAGAAGAGGGGTGTGGCTTGGGCGATCACAGATGTTTTTACCGCTGCCAATTTCGGAATTGCCATGTTCGCCGCGCTCATCGGTTACAGCCTTTTTGAATTTCTGCGAAAGAAATTCTAGGCAAATGCGGCTCTGATTCTTCCCTGCAAGAGATACAGCAATAGTGCCCCCGCGATGATGACGCCAGTTCCGCCGCGCAGCCAGTCGCCTCTGACGCAGCTATAGACATCCCCGAGAACCTGCACGGCGATGATTACGACCGCTAGTCTCCATCCCCAGAGGCGGTGTCGGAACCACCCGAGTCCTGCCGTGCTGAGGGCCGAGCCGAGCAGAAGGAACGCAATCCCGACCCAACGGCCCAGTGGCGCTAGCTGCTTGTATGCGCCGGGATTGAGGGTCCAGACACGATCAAGAGCGGTGCCCCGCCAAAGTAAAGTAGTTGCAGCCAGAATCGCCATGATGGCGCCAAAGAACAAGAAAATGCCTATCGCTGTGAATCCTCGCGCCTTAGGGCCGTCCCCGTCCCGCATCTGCTGAATATAAGCCAATGCCGCGCCGTCGACTCGGATAGTTGGCGTAACATCGCGTTATCACTCATTGACCTTCACAAAAGGCGAATGGACGGCGCAAACTTGCGCTAACGCCTGATTTCATCAACTGTCCCGGGCGCTCTTGCCGCCGGGCTTTCGTTGGGTGGACTATTTCCGGTTTGTGCGTAACTCGACCCGAATTCCGCCATTCAGAACTGACTCAACGCATGGCTGCCCGGCACAGCAGAACTCCGAAGGCCAAGGCGCTTAAGACAGACCGGATGGCGTGCAATCGATTCCAGCGGCGCAACAGGATGGTAGCCCGCGGGCTCCGCGAATCGAGTGCGGGATCGAGCAATTGCTTGTTGGTAGGGAAGATGACGATTAGCGTAAACGGAACTGCAGCCCCGAGAAGAACGGCGCCAATTACTACCCATGGATCATGAAGTCGCCACGCCGCCGTCAGACCAAAAGTGAGACCGGCAACAGCAAGGCAGACTTGCATAATGGTTGCCCGCTGGTAACTGGGCGCGAACTCGCGCAGGGCCAGTTCCGGGCCACACGACATACGAGCTGGATGCTCTACTAAATTGATGTAAAGCGCCGCACCACAGAACAAGCCGGTGCACGCTGTCGCTAAAATAAGCAAAAGCATGGGTCGATTGGTCTAGTACCCAGTTTACATTCGCGAAAGCCGCCATTACTCATTGACCGCGCCGTCAGGAATGCCGCTCGTTGGGACAGGGGGTTCTGAGTGTAAACGCCTTCTCATCCCATCTGTTTTCGCCAAGTATCAATCCACCAGCGTCGAACAAACGGAGGAAGCGAAACCAGTCAATCTCGGACCGCAAACCGCGCGAAGGCGCACGGCGTCACGTCGCCACAGAGGGATTTTGTGTAGCTCGCGTCGCCGGCTCGGGCAGTTGCTGTCCGCAATACGCGCAATTCGCCCAAGTGGGCTCAACGGGCTTATCACATTTCGGGCACGCTGGCTGCAGCAAAGTGCCGCAGCGCGGACAGCATGGGAATTTTGCCTTTTCGACATGCCCGCACCCGGGGCACGGCTTCGGCAGAGGGTCGCGGAGAATGAAGTACAAGATCATCCCAATCCCATGAGGAACGAAGATCGCCAGCAGCGTCCACATTACGTACCGCATCTGCCGCCGCTTCGCGTCGCCGTAGATGTATCCGATCAGCGCAACCAGAGCC
>JBEKXO010000157.1:0-18444 GCA_049511995.1 Terriglobales bacterium | reverse complement strand
TTCAGCATAGATCGGAGCGACGGATGGTGGTGTTGGCCGTAACCTGGATGGCGAAAGTTGGACGCGAGGCCGAAGTGGTAGCAACCTTCGAAAAACTCTCAGCCGAATCGCGCAAAGAACCGGGCTGCCTCATGTATCAGGTCCACAAGCATAAGACCGATCCGCGCCGGTTCTTTGTTTACGAACAATATAAGGATGATGCTGCCCTCGAGGCGCATCGCACTTCTCCGCATTTCTTGCAGATGGCGAAAAAAGACCTGCCCAAAATCGGCGACCGCACCGAGGGACATTTGTTTGAACCGATCGGGTAGTGGACAGGTTTCAGAGTTTCACGGTTTCAAAGTTTCAAGGAACGGCCGGATTGACGCACTGTTTAACATTCAAAATACGAAAGCCTTGAAACCCTGAAACGTTGCAACTCTGAAACCTTCTCCTATCTCGCCAATTCGTATCCCGCGAAAAAAAAGCTTAACTCGAAGCGCGCCGTTTCATCCGCATCGGAGCCGTGGATTGCATTGTGCTCGATGTCGCTGGCCCATTTCTTGCGAATGGTTCCTTCGTCGGCGTTTGCCGGATTGGTCGCTCCCATCAGCTTGCGTAGATCGGCAATCGCATTTTCTTTTTCGAGAGCCAAGGCCACGATTGGGCCGCTCGACATGAATGTAGTGAGCGAGTGGTAGAACGGGCGGCTGGCATGGACGGCGTAGAACTGCTCCGCCTGATGCCGGGAGATTTCGAGCATCTTCATGGCCAGAATGTTGAAGCCGTTTTTCTCGAACTGCTCGATGATGTCTCCGACCGCGTGCTTCTTGACCGCGTCGGGCTTGATGATGGTGAGTGTGCGTTGCAGTGTTTTCATGAGTCCGTCGTTTGTCCTTAGTCGTTAGTCGTCACCTTGAAAACCCAAACTTGTCATCTTGCGCGGAGGGGGATGTTCGCGAAGCGGACATCTCGCTGCAGTCGAAGGATCTCTACCTCAAGAAACTTACTCACGCCCGAGCCGCAGTTCCCAGAGCCGCGGCCAGCGTCTCCCCGATATCGGCGGGCGATTTAGCGACTTTAAGACCGGCCCTCTCCATCGCCGCAATCTTTTCTGCTGCTGTGCCTTTGCCACCGGAGATGATGGCGCCGGCATGGCCCATGCGGCGGCCGGGCGGCGCGGTCTGCCCGGCGATGAAGCCGACCACCGGCTTTTTCATGTGCGCCTTTACGAACTCTGCCGCGGTTTCTTCGGCGTTGCCGCCGATTTCGCCGATCATGATCACAGCTTCGGTTTGCGGATCGCGATTAAACAGGTCGAGCGCGTCGACAAAATTTGTGCCAATGATGGGATCGCCCCCAATGCCGATCGCGGTCGACTGTCCGATTCCGCGTTGTGTCAGCTGATGCACCGCTTCGTAAGTCAGCGTGCCCGAGCGCGAGACAATTCCGACGTTGCCTTCTTTGTGAATCGCTCCGGGCATAATTCCAATTTTGCATTTGCCGGGAGAGATGATGCCGGGGCAGTTCGGGCCGATCAAGCGGGAGCGGCGGTTCTGCAGAAATTCCCAGGCGCGCACCATATCGAGCGTCGGAATGCCTTCGGTGATGCAGACGATGAGTTCGATTTCGGCGTCGGCCGCTTCCATGATCGCGTCGGCGGCGAAGGGCGGCGGAACAAAAATCACGGTTGCGTTCGCGCCGGTTTTGTCGGCCGCTTCCTGCACGGTGTTGAAGACGGGCCAGCCTTCGTGGGTCGTGCCGCCTTTGCCGGGAGTCACTCCGCCCATAACCTGCGTGCCATAGGCTGCGCACGCCTTGGCGTGGAAAGTGCCTTCGCGGCCGGTCAGGCCTTGCACGATCAATCGTGTTCTCTTATCGACCAGAATTGACATAAGTGCTTTCTCATTTGAAGACCGCGACTCGTCGTTCGCTATTCGCTCTTACGTTAGGCCGCGTTCTTTGCCGCCGCTACGACTTTATCAGCAGCATCCTTCATCGTCTCGGCAACCACGAAGTTTAAGCCCGAATCCATCAGAATTTTCTTGCCTTCATGAACGTTCGTACCTTCGAGGCGTAACACTACGGGCAGTTGAATGTTGGTTTTTCTGGCCGCTTCGACCACCCCCGCAGCGAGTGTATCCACGCGCAGAATGCCGCCAAAAATATTAATCAACACGGCCCGCACACTCTTGTCGCTGAGCAGAATCTCAAACGCATGTGCGACCTGCTCGGCATTGGCGCCACCGCCCACGTCGAGAAAGTTGGCAGGCATGCCGCCGGCATATTTGATGATGTCCATCGTGGCCATAGCCAGTCCGGCGCCGTTCACCATGCAGCCCACGCTGCCGTCGAGTTTGATGTAGTTGAGGTTGTATTTTGAGGCCTCGACTTCGAGCGGATCTTCTTCAGTGGTGTCGCGCAGCCTGCGTATGTCGCCATGACGGAAGAGCGCGTTATCGTCAAAGGTCAGCTTGGCATCGAGTGCGAACAATCGCATGTCGGTGCAACTGACAAAAGGATTGATTTCCACGAGCGATGCATCCGTGTCGAGAAATGCACGGTAAAGCCCCGTCAAGAATTGCACGGCGGGGCCAATCTGCGATGGATTCATTCCCAATGCGAAGGCGATTTTGCGCGCCTGAAATGCCTCGAGGCCCATGCCGGGGTCAATATATTGTTTCAGGATTTCATCGGGACGCTCGGCGGCGACCTGCTCAATATCCATGCCGCCCGCGGCCGATGCCATGAATACCGGCTTGCCCTCGGTGCGATCGACCAGAATGCCGAGATAAAGTTCCCGGTCGATCGGCAAAGTCTCTTCGATCAGCAGGCGATGGACGACGCGGCCCTCGGGTCCCGTTTGATGCGTGATCAAAGTCATGCCCAGCATCTTGGCGGCGATTTCACCCGCTTCTTCCACGGACTTCGCGATTTTTACACCGCCGCCCTTGCCGCGTCCGCCAGCGTGGATCTGCGCTTTGACAACCACGCCGGTCGCACCCGAGCCAAGGATATCTTTGGCCGCCGCCTCCGCTTCCTCCCGCGTGGTGACCATCACTCCACGCGGCACAGCGACGCCATACTTCTTCAGAATTTCTTTGCCCTGGTATTCGTGAATTTTCATAATGCCGTCGTTGGTCGCTAGTCGTTTGTCATTGGCGGCTGCCCGCTGCCGCGATTGTCGATTTGAGGGGATTCCGCCTGCGGCTTCAGAGTACCTGCAGCAAACCCATGATTCTATAGAAGCCGGAAGGATTGGCGCAAACTGCATCCGAACGGTGGCGCAATCGAGGACAGGAAAATTAAGCCATCGAGTAGAAGATCACTGGACGATTCATGATCCATGACTCGATGGCTCGCTAACCGATCCGTTATTTTCCGCCTACCGATTGCAGGCAACGTCCGTAAAGTTCGAGCAGTTGAGCGGCATAATCCTCGGGTTTGGCGGCCGCGCCTGTGCCTTGGAAACCGACGCTGGCTCCGGTGGTTCTGCCGTAACTGGTGGTCATGGCGATAAATTTCATGAGGTCAAGCGCGATGTCTTCGTCGCGGCGGGAGCCCATAGAAAGAGAGGGCGTTTCCATGATCAAACTCCTGATGAAAGGTAAAATCCGCCGGTCCTACCGGCCCTGCCGCGATGATAGCAGAAGCGTTGGAGATAGAAATCTTATCTGAAGGGACGTGCGGATGCGGTACCTCCATTTCGAGCGCGTTCGCTCTAGCGCTGCACTTCGTATGTCTGTGACATCCTTCCTGACCGGTAGAGATGATGGCTAATCAATCGCAGTTTGGTGGGGCGGTAAGGAGGGGGAAGTAGTGGAATCCCGTCGCCCAACAACACCGGCAGGACGGCGACTTCGACGCCATCTACGAGGCCAGCGTCAAGAAAAGAGCGGAACAAGTCACCGCTACCAAACAACCAGACGTCCTTGCCGCTTTGAGCTTTCAGGCCTCTTACCCAATCTGCATTCAACTCGTGCACGACCTTTACGTGGGGATGCTCTTGCGGTTTGAGCGTGCGCGAGAGAACGAAGGAAGTCACTCCGGTGAAAGCCGTGAAAGCTGCTTTCCCTCGTGTTTGCACCGCAAGATCGTAGGTTCGCCTGCCTATCAGCAGCGTGTCAAATTGCGACCAAATCGAGGCAAAATCGACTTCCGTGTCGGCATCAATCCAGTCGTATTCTCCGTACGGGCCTGCGATATGGCCATCGAGGCTCGCCGCAACTGCATAACGGATTTCTCGCATAGGTGCGCTCCCGCTGAAACATGAGCGAATCCGAAGGCGTTGATTGTTTCACAAAAATGGAACGCTGCTGCGAATACCGATAGCGCTCATCTTTCCTATTTCCTTCCTAAAGACTCAACGAGCTGTTCTGCGTTCGCAGGCTGTTTCGCAGGCGAACGGCGACTGCTGCAAGCGCGGCGAGCGCGACCAGCCATATGGCGCGCACGATGTCTACGGCCCACATGGGCGCTACTCCAACGCGGCGCAGCAGATTGGGCAGAAAATTCCAGGTAGTGATGTGAATGTAGTCCCACTGATCCCATCCCATGGCGTCGGTGTTCAATCCCCAGGCTTCCATCTTGCCGAGAGCGAAGGCGACGATGTTTTTGAAGCGCAGCGCGATGACGAACGTGGGATGTCCGAATGTTTCCATCTGATAAATTTCAAGCGGCAGCCATACGACGAGCGACGCCAACTGAATGACGAAGCTGACCATGATAATTACCCAGCTAGCGCGCCAGATCGTCTTGCCGAGGATCTCACGATAGCGCAGCAGCAACGGCACAGCCAGAAGTGTTGCGAGTTCCACCGCGGTAGAAACATAGCGGTCGCCCCAGGCAAAGTCGCCAGCCCAAAAGGTGTAGCGCGCATAAAAGCAAATGTAGGCGGCTAATAGCAGAAGAGAAGCCACTCCGTAGGCGCGGACTCCGGGAGCGAGGCGCTTCCACAGCCACAGCAAAAGAAAAATTGCCAGCACCAGCAGCGGATCAAAAAGAAAAATCGACTTCTCTGGCTGAAAGAGCGCGCCGAGAACGCCGACGTGAAAAGGAGTGGTCCATGGAAAGTTCGCCGGAAGCGTCGGATCGCGCTGGCGAAATTCCTTCGCGAATAGCGAGACGTAGGTGTTGGTGAACGATTCGAAACGATAAAACTGGTAGATGCGATCAATCGCGAGAAAGAATAGATAAACGGGGGCAGCGACTTTGCAATAGTCGATCAGCCGCTGCCACAACCGGCGGGCGCGTGCACCTTCAGGCCCTGATGGCTCGGACGAAGTCGGCTCAAACGAAGCTGGCTCAAACCAGAACGCCAACAAGAGAAAACCGCCCGCGGCAATCAGATCAAGTCCAGTCGTAAGCCGCGTTAGCAGATTGAGCCCGAGCGCGCCAGAGCCTATAAACAGCGCGCGCCGACTGTTGGTTCGCAGCCACTCGTATTGATATGAAAATCCGGCGAGCGTGAGCAGGCCAATGTAGTTGTTCTCCATCATGTTCTGCGTGTAATGGAGATGAGTGGTGCAGAGCATGAACGCGAGCACACCGGCGACTGACTCTTTCACGCTAAAGCCCAACTGAACCAGCAGCCGGAAAGCAATGAGCGCAGTAAGAACATTCACCAAAATATTGGTGGAGCAACTGACCACGATGCTGCGCACCTCCGGGTCTTCGCGGTAACCAGCGAAGAGGGACCAATCCTGAATCCACGTCCCAAGAATATCGGCGGGCAACATGAGCAGCGATTGCCCGATGCCATACCAGCTGTAAATGCGCCCTCCGCGCCCGTGGAGCCCGAACTCGGGATATTCGTCGGGCAGAACCTGCGGCTCCGAAGTCCACAGCCAATGCGTGGTTTGCAGGCGGTGAGTCGTGTCGGAGGTTTCGAGTTCTCCAGTTTGAATGACGAACGCGATGAGGCCAGCTGTGAGGCACAGGAGAAAAAGCGGGTCGCGGAGCCAATGGTGGAGGCGAGAAGGCATTGGGTGAATGGTAAATCGGAAGGGATTATTTGAGAAAGCATCGGAGAGCAGCCTGCTCGTGTAAACGCGTTAACAACAGTTATCGCGTTAGCGACTGCGCCTTTTCGTCATAAGACCGGGCTTCTGAGTACTCGCCCAATTTGCGGCTTGTCGCCGCAAGCATTGCGTATCGCATCGACTCTCGTGGGCCGGACGGGCCGGACTGAAGGCAAAGAATGAATTCTCGTTTTGCTCGCTGAAAATCTCTCAACTCATATAGCGTGTACCCGAAGTAGTAGTGAAATGCCGACTGCCAATCCTCACTCACCCCTATGGCATTGGCGCGCTCGAATTGCTCTTTGGCCGAGGGATATACAGAGAGTTTGTGATAGCAACAACCGAGGTGGCAGTAAACGTCGCTCTGAACTTGGCTGTCCAGTTGAAACGAAACCGCTTCCTCTAAGACGGGCCGTGCTTCCTCATTCCTTTCAAGGTGCATCAGAGCAAATCCTCGGTCTAGCTGGACAAGTTCGTACACGTCTCGGCCGTCGCGCGTCTTGAACCAGTCCGCGTATTCGATCAACATCGCGGCTAGTTTCTGTAGGCCTTCCTCCTGTCTGTTCTCTTTCAGAAGTGACCTGGCGCTGAACAGGTCGATTTCTGCGCAGGCCTGCAAATTCGGGGCGGATAATTGCTTGGCCTCTGCGATGAGTCCTTCGGCGTCCCTGAATTGGCCCTGTTCTTAAAGGCGGGTCGCTCCCTCCAATAGGCGGGCAGCTTTTTTGAGGGGATCGCCCTGATCAGCCATGCCTGAGTTAAGAGTCATAATTCCGTTCGGCCACGGATCGCTGGCGTAGAGTCCTCATTTTCACCAACAACTCTCGGGCTGACGTTGCCGAGAGGCGCTCTACCCCACCTCAACCAGCCCATAGCTCATCGCCCAGCGCGAGCGCATTTCTCGCAGCGCGCGCTCAATCTCATCCTTCGATATTTCACCATTCGGCCCTGAGATCACAAACGCGGCTTCACGTTTTGCCGCCTCCAGCAGTTCGCGGTCGCGGATGATGTTGGCTACGCGAAAGTTCGGAATGCCTGCCTGCTTCGTGCCGAAAAATTCGCCGGGGCCGCGCAGTTCGAGATCGAGTTCGGCGATCTGGAAACCGTCGTTTGAGCGCACCATGGCGTCGAGGCGGCGCTCGCCTTCTTCGGAGACTTTCGCTCCGCGCATCAGCACACAGTAGGATTTTGCCGCGCCGCGGCCGATGCGTCCGCGTAATTGGTGTAGTTGCGCTAAGCCAAAGCGGTCGGCATGCTCGATGACCATGACGGTCGCGTTCGGCACGTCGACTCCGACTTCGATCACGGTCGTCGCGACTAGAATTTCGATCTTGCCTTGCTGGAATTCGCGCATGACGTGCTCTTTTTCGTCGGCATCAAGGCGCCCATGTAGCAAACCAACATGCAGCTTAGGAAAGATCTTTTCGCGCAACTGCCGATGCATCTGCTGCGCCGCTTTCAGTTCGCGCTCTTCATTCTCTTCAATCACGGGATAGACGACGTATGCCTGATGTCCAGCGGCGACTTGCTTGCCGACGAAATCCCATACTTCCGGGGCGCGCTCGTCGGGGGAAGCTCGTCGAGCACCGAGAGGTCTAGGTCGCCGTAGAGAGTGAGGGCCAGGGTGCGCGGGATGGGGGTCGCGGTCATTACTAAGACGTCGGGCTCGGGATCTGCCGAGCTGCGCTCGGAAGCGGGCAGGAGTGCCCGCTCCACACTCACTCGTCCATCCTCCGATTTCTTCATCAGCTTCAGGCGTTGCATTACGCCGAAGCGGTGTTGCTCATCGACTACCACCAGGCCTAGATTTTCGAATTCGACTCGATCCTGAATCAGGGCGTGGGTGCCTATGATGAGTTGGGCGTGGCCTTGGGCGATGTGGCTGCGAATATCGCGCTTGCGATCCTGTTCGAGCGAGCCAGTCAGGAGCACGGTCCGGTATCCCGCGCGCTCGAGAATCTGGCGAGCGGAAAAATAATGTTGCTGCGCCAGAATTTCTGTGGGCGCCATCAGCGCGACTTGATAGCCATTTTCAATAGCAATAATCGCAGCCTGGAAAGCTACGATCGTTTTGCCCGATCCTACGTCGCCCTGAAGCAATCGCCGCATAGGGTTCGGCGCCTGCATGTCGGTGGCAATCTCTTTCAGCACTCGCTTCTGCGCCGTCGTGGGATGAAACGGCAATATCTTCTTAATCGCACTGCGAACGCCGTCATTCAGCTGAAAGGCGATTCCAGTCTGCGCCTTTTGCTCTCGCCGCTTGAGTTCGAGGCCAAGCTCGATGAAAAATAATTCGTCGAAGATCAAACGAATATGCGCGGCGGTGCGCGACGATTGCAGATCGTTGAAGCTCTCGCCCGCGTCGGGCCAGTGCACCTTCCACAATGCTTCGCGCGCAGAGACGAGGCTCAAATGCCCGCGCACCGCGGCTGGAATGGGATCGGGAAGGTCAGGGCCTAAATTCTCCAGCGCCCATCGGATGATCCGGCGGAACCAGCGCGGCGTAAGCTTGCCCTGCCCAGTCGATTCGTAGATGGGAACAATGCGCCCGATTTCGAGCGAGGCGGCAGCTTTTTTCTCCGCCTCTTTTTCAGCCGTCTCGACGCCGCCTTCGTCATTAGTGTTGATGTCGCCGAGAATCTCGAATTGTGGCTGCACGATCTGCAATCCGCCGTCGCGATCTTCTTCGACTTTGCCATAGAGCGCCAGCATCTGCCCCGGCTGAAAGCGATCCTGCAAATACACGGCGTTGAACCACAAACATTTCAGGCGATTGCGTCCCTGACCGACGGTCAGCTGAAAGATGGGCATGCGCCGGGTGCGAAATAATCCTGAGTTGCGGACCTCGGCAATGACGGTCGCCATTTCGCCCGCGCGCAGTTCGGCCACGGAGCGCGGATTGAGCCGGTCTTCGTAGCGAAAGGGCAGGTAGTGGAGCAGGTCATCGACCGTCCGAAGCCCCTTCGCAGCCAGCACTTCGGCCAGGCGCGGGCCAATGCCTTTCACAAACTGCACTGGAGTGGACGGTTCCAGCATCTTAAGCGATGGTAGCAGGAGTGGACCGAGGCTTGTCGAAGACCCAGACCAAAGGCAAAACGGCGAAGAATTTTCTCGACGCGCTCCTCGCCGTGCTCTCCGGCAACGCGATCTATTATCTGCTGATGCCCCATCTGCCGGCGGTGGCGCGGCATAGGCTCTTTAGGGAGGATTGGGGGCTGCTGCTGGATTTTGCGATTTGCACCCTGATCTTTGGCGCGGTGAAGTATGAGCGGCGCAACGAGGAATGAGTATCGTAAACTCAATCGCAACATGACGCGCTCTCTATGTTCAAGCCACGCGAAATAATTACCGGGTTGAGGCCGTACCATTCGCCGATCTTGAGTCGCGAGGGGCTGACGCTCGATCTGAATGAGAGCATGGAGGGATGCTCGCCGCGCGTCCTGAAGCGGTTGCATTCGCTTTCGGCGAAGGATGTTTCGTTATATCCGGAGCGTGAGGCGGGCGAGCGGTTGGTCGCTAATTTTCTCGGTGTCGCGCCCGAGCAAGTGATGCTCACCAATGGCATGGACGAGGCGCTCTCGCTCGTCTTTACGGCATATCTCGACCGAGGCGATGAACTACTCTTCGCCGACCCGACGTTCGTCATGTATCCGATGCTGGGCGCGGCTCTCGGCGCGAAAGTCGCGCGCGTGCAATCCGGAGAAAGTTTGACGCTTCCGGTCGCCGATTTGCTGACGCGAATTTCGGCGCGCACACGGGTGATCGCGATCGCGAATCCCAACAATCCTACCGGCCTGGCCGCGACGCGCGCTGACTTATTGCGGATCGTAGAATCTGCGCCCGATGCGGCCGTGCTGATCGACGAAGCCTACTTCGAATTTTGTGGCGCGGCATTGACGTGCCGAACTCTGATCCCAGACCTGACGCGTTATCCGAATTTATTCGTGGCACGCACTTTTTCGAAAGCCTACGGACTCGCGGGCCTGCGTCTCGGAGTGCTGACCGGCGCTGCCGAGCAGATCGACTATTTGCGGCGGCTCAGCCTGCCATTCAACGTGAATTCCGTGGCATTGGCTTGCCTCGAAGAGGCGCTCGACGACAGGTCATTTGTGAGTGAGCACGTCGCTCAGATCAAGCGCGGCCGCGAACAGTTGGTGCAACTTTTCCACGAACTCGGCCTGCGCTTCTGGTCGAGCCAGACCAACTTTGTTCTTGTGCGCATCGGGCACGCTGCGAAAACTTTCGTGGAGGCAATCAAACGGCGCGGCATTCTGGTTCGCGATTTCTCCGCCAGCCCCTGCTGCGAAGGCTGCGTGCGGATCACAGTAGGAACGCCTCAGCAGATGGAAGAAGTGCTGCCAGCCTTTCGCGAATCATTTGCGGAAGCGCTGCGCGGCTGATCGCCCGCAAGCGCGCATCGCCGTTCGGCGCCAGGGAACCTTACTGCCGACTACAACCTCATCCCGGAGTCGTGCAACATATGTTCGCATGTGGACCATTCTGCTCTTGACCCTCTCCAACATCTTTATGACCTTTGCCTGGTACGGACATCTTAAGTATCGCAACGCGCCGTTGTTGAAGGTCATCGTCATTAGTTGGCTGATCGCTTTTGCCGAATATTGTTTCCAGGTGCCGGCCAACCGCATCGGCTCGTATGAATTTAGCGTGGCGCAGCTCAAGACCATTCAGGAAGTAATTACCTTGACGGTATTCTCCGTTTTTTCTGTCCTCTATTTTCATCAACCGCTGAAATGGAACTACTATGCAGGGTTCGGGCTGATCGTATGCGCCGTCGCGGTGATCTTCAAGAAATGGTGATGAGGAACTCCGATCATCGTACAATGACGGTATGAGAAGAGGATCAAGACGTATCGCCGATAACACTGCAGGGACTAACCGAAAGCCCCCGAAGACATCGAGGGTAACGCGCGGCCAGATGGAGCGTATCCGCGAGCGACGCGAGCAAATTTATCAGCGTGAAGGCATCCTTTCCGATAGCGCCGCCCTGATTCGTGAAGACCGAGACCGCCAGCGTTGACTTATGTCGTGGATGCCAGCGTCGCGTTGAAATGGTTCTTGCGTGAATCTGACAGCGCTGCTGCAGATTTTCTTCTCGAGAAATTCCTGAATGATGAAATCGATCTCCTGGCTCCCGACCTGATTCTCGTGGAAGCTGCGAACGCGATCTGGAAGCGGGTTGTGGTTCGCAAGGAGCTGTCCGCCGAAGAGGCGTCGCTTATTTATAGAGACTTTCTGACACTGCCCCTTTCCTTGCTTCCCACTGGGAAGCTTGCGGATGACGCCCTTCAGATTGCGCTGACGCAGAAACATTCAGTTCACGATGCCATGTACTGTGCGCTCGCCATCAGGCGGCGATGCGCTTTCGTAACCGCCGATCAGACGCTTGCCAATAAACTGCAAAGCGTGTTTCCATTTATCGTTCGTCTTTCGACTCTCAAGCCATGACGCTGATTTTCCGCAAGCCCCTCCCCAACATCGAGCATCCTGAAATGCCGGCCGATGTAGTCATCGTCGGCGGCGGCCCTGCGGGTATGGCCTGTGCGCTTCGGCTTTCGCAGTTGATCGACGATCACAACGCTCGCCATTCTGATTCTCCGCTCAGCAAAGAGAATATCTTCGTGCTTGAGAAAGCGCGCGAGGCTGGACAACACTGCCTTTCTGGCGCGCTCCTCGACCCGCGCTCGATGAAAGAATTGTTGCCGGGATTTGAACGCGAAGCTCCGCTCGACGCCGTGGTGCACAAGGAAGCAGTGTACTTCCTGACGCGCACGGGCCATCACCAACTTCCAATGACGCCGCCGCCCTTGCAGGATCATGGCAACTATGTCATCTCGATCAACCGCTTCGTGAAATGGCTGGCTGGCAAAGTGGAAGAAGCAGGGATTACGATTTTTACGGGTTTCGCTGGTTCGGAGCTGCTTTACGACGGCAATCGCGTTATCGGCGTGCGAACCGACGACAAGGGCGTTGACAAGCAGAACCAGCCGAAATCGAATTTCGAGCCGGGCTATGACGTGAAAGCAAAGGTAGTCGTGCTCGCCGAAGGTACTCGCGGGTCGCTTACCAAGCAACTTATTCAGAAGTTCGACTTGATGAAGGACCGCAATCCGCAGACTTATGGCGTGGGCGTCAAGGAGCTCTGGGAAGTTCCTTCCGGACGAATCGAGGCTGGTGAAGTGATCTACACGATGGGCTATCCGCTGACCACGAAAGAATATGGCGGCGCCTGGATATACGGATCGAAAGACAATACCGTCTCGCTTGGCTTCGTCACCGGACTCGATTATCGCGACCCGCGCCTCGACCCGCAGCACGTGCTGCAGGCATTCAAGGAGCACCCTTTTGTTGCGCGGTTGCTCCGGGGCGGCAAGATGATTCGCTATGGGGCGAAGTCGCTTCCCTATGGCGGATGGTGGTCGTTGCCTCCGCTTGGAGGCGATGGCTGGATGATCGTCGGCGACTCCGCGGGGTTCCTGAATTCTGCGCGCCTCAAAGGAATTCATCTCGCGATTAAGAGCGGCATGCTGGCGGCGGAGACCGCTTTTGAAGCGCTGGTGCAATCGAGCGCTTCGGCGGATGAGTCCGCAGAAATTCTCGGCACATACCAGCGCCGCGTCGAAACCAGTTGGATTTACGACGAACTCTGGCCGGTGCGCAATTTCCATCAGGGCTTCGAGAATGGCATGGTCGCCGGGATGTTCAACAGCGTATTGCAAGAGATTTTCCCAGGCGGCCTCCGTGATCGTGTGCCGTCCCACCCCGGTTATGAAAAACTACAGCCCGTTGCCAAACTGCCCGCTAACGGAGGGCCGGAAGCCCATATGCTCGGCCCAGCGAAGGGCGACGGTAAGCTTACGTTCGACAAACTTACAGACCTCTATCATTCCGGCACCAAGCATGAAGAAGACCAGCCGGCGCATCTACTGATCGATGACACGAACATATGTAACGAGCGCTGCGTCAAAGAGTTTGGCAGCCCCTGCCAGAACTTCTGCCCCGCCAATGTCTACGAGATGGTCGAGGACTCCGCGGCTCCGAATGGTAAGCGCATCAGCCTCAATCCCGCCAACTGCGTCCACTGCAAGACCTGCGATATCGAGGATCCCTACCAGATCATTACCTGGGTTCCACCCGAGGGCGGCGGGGGGCCGAATTACGACGGAATGTAGCGCCAAGGGCCAGCAGCTAAGGACCCACGCGAAAGACTGGTCGACCTTCCCAACCGGGTATATACTGCTCGCGTCACTTTTTGCAGGACCCCGGATATAACCGGCACGGGGCACATTCTAATTTTCTTACAGCTCCGTGAATAGAACGCTGGCGTTGGGCTCTTAATAATCATTTGCCCCAAATGACCGGCGGCGGGCGGGAATCGCTGAAGCGGTACCTTCTCCGAGAGAGGTCTTACTCGTGGACGTCCTACTTATACGCCTTCTGTTTATTCTAATTGTCGCTGTTATCTGCTCTCTGATTCGTCCCTTTAACCTGCCCTCGCATTTAGATGCAGCCGTAGGTCTGGTCATCGGCTCCGCCATCATAGTGTTTGAGTGGAGGTTGCGCGCGATGAGTCTGAAGCGCCTGATTGGCGCCGCTATCGGCAGCGTGCTTGGCATTATTGGCGCCTATCTCTTCGCTCTCGTCATTCGCAACAGCCTGCCTCCAAGCCCTGTGCAGAGTTTCCTCCAGATCATGGTCATGCTGGTCATGGCCTATGTGGGATTGGCTGTCGGTTCGAACAAGGGCGACTTACTCAACCTGGCGGCGCTCGGAGGAATCTTCGGCGGCGAAAAGTCGGGTAAGAAGAGTTATAAGATATTGGATACCAGTGTCATCATCGATGGCCGCATTGCCGACATCGCCGAGACCGGGTTTCTCGACGGCCTGATCGTGATTCCGCAGTTCGTGCTCCGCGAGTTACAGCTCGTGGCCGATTCGGCCGATTCGCTTAAGCGCAATCGCGGGCGCCGCGGCCTCGACATCTTGCAGCGCCTGCAAAAAACGGCCTCAGTTCAGATTCAGATCGTCGAGGACGATTTCCCCAGTGTCCGCGAAGTCGACATGAAGCTGATCGAACTCGCCAAGTTGTATGAGGGCAAAATTCTCACCAACGACTTCAACCTCAATAAAGTCGCTCAACTACAGGGAGTGGCCGTGCTCAATATCAACGAATTGGCCAACTCCCTCAAGCCCATAGTGCTGCCCGGCGAGATCATGCGCGTATTCATCCTGAAGGAAGGTAAGGAATACAACCAGGGAGTCGCTTATCTTGACGATGGCACTATGGTGGTCGTCGACAACGCGCGCAAGATGATTGGCAAGACCATCGACATCTCGGTAACGTCAGTCCTGCAAACCACAGCGGGTAAGATGATCTTTGGCAAGTGGGATGACCGGGCGACGAGCCGTCATGACTCCAAGATAACCATACCGCCGGTGACTGTGCCTCCAGCGCCAACGTCTTCGGCCTCGACTACAATTAACGGGCCGGCCTCCGACCCGGCCAAGAAGACCATCTCGACAGTAGGTGACCGCGCCGCCGACTAGCCCGTCACCATCAGAGGGACGCAGCTAGCCTCGGCTCACTCCGAGGCAGGAAGCCGCCCGAGCGTCCCAGCGAGAAAAACCGATAGTCCTGTACTATACTGATCGCCCCTATGAAGGTTTTTGTGATTGTTCCGGCGGCCGGACTGGGCACGCGCATGGCCCCTCCGTCAGCGGCCAAGTCGCAGGAACGGACCAGGAAAAAAGCGCCGAGCAAGCAGTTCAAAGAAATTGATGGCGTGCCCATCCTTGTCCACACGCTGCGAAAGTTTGCCAGCGTTCCCGCGGTTTACGAAATCATCGTTGCCCTGCGCAAGGATGAAATTGCCGGCTTTCGCAACCAAGTCGAAAGCGAATTCCCGGAAATTCTGAACAAGCGCTTGCAGATGGTCGAAGGCGGCGAGCATCGCCAGGATTCAGTCGCCGCCGCACTGGCTAAGACGGCCGCCGATGCGGAAGACATTGTTCTGGTGCACGATGCGGTTCGCCCATTTGTTACGCCTGAAATTATCGACAATGTGATCGAGGCCGCCCAGAAGCACGGGGCCGCCATCGCCGGCTGGCCCGCCGTGGACACGGTGAAGCAAGTGGAGCGAACCGCCGATGGCGCGCTCATCAAGGCTACAATTCCGCGCGCGAGCATTGTGCTGGCGCAAACGCCGCAAGGCTTTCGCTATAGCATTCTGAAAAAAGCCTTTGATGGCGCACTCGCCGACGGATTCCTGGGCACAGACGAGGCCTCGCTGATCGAGCGCGCCGGGTTGCCCGTCATGGTCGTGATGGGTTCTGCGCGCAATATAAAGATCACCACTCCGGCCGACATGGAATTGGCGGAGTTTTATCTCGACATCGAAAATAAGGAAAAATCTTGAGCCCAGATACGCGCAAGCCTGAAATGCGCATTGGCTACGGCTGGGACTCGCACGAATTCAAGCCCGGCATCCCGCTAAAAATCGGAGGCTTGCTGCTACCGCACGATAAAGGTCTCGGCGGCCATTCCGACGGAGACGTGCTGTTGCACGCGATCACCGACGCGCTCCTTGGCGCCATCGCTGGCCCCGACATCGGAGCGCTGTTTCCGCCCTCCGACCCACAATGGAAGAACGCCGACTCCGCTGTATTTCTGCGCGAGGCGCTAGAGCGCGTCAAGAGTGCAGGTTACAAAATTGTGAATTTGGATTCGACACTCATCCTGTCCGCTCCGAAAATCGGTCCGCACGCCGACGCGATTCGCAAACGTGT
Source organism: Terriglobales bacterium (assembly GCA_049511995.1). Lineage (GTDB taxonomy): Bacteria > Acidobacteriota > Terriglobia > Terriglobales > Acidobacteriaceae > Acidiflorens. The sequence goes on along the minus strand of JBEKXO010000157.1, from coordinate 2,641 downwards.
CGCAGGGCTGTGCGGGATTCCCGGGGATTGCGTCGGTATCAAAGCCAAGACGCCGGAAGGCATGGGCACGGAGAACGCCGCGATTGCGAATGCGGCGGTGCTGCTGAAGCGCTCATAAGTATTAGCGAAAAACTTGTCATGCAGCGTATTTTCTAACTCCCCGCCAACTCCGCGCGCTTGGCTCTCGCCGCTGCAATAAACGCATCGAAAATCGCTCGCGCCGACTCGGCTACCTCTGGCGCTTCGTTCACGCTCCGCTCCGGATGCCACTGCACCGCCAGCACAAAATGTTCGGGAGCAGTCCCTTCAAGAGCTTCGATGACGCCGTCTTCCCCTGACCGCGCCACTACGCGCAACTCGTCGCCCACCGCGTCCGCCGCCTGATGATGCGAAGAATTCACCGCAACCGGTTCTTTGGCACCTACAATCTTCCCCAGCCGCGACTCCGGCTCAATCTTGACCGTGTGCGCCTTGGCGACGGTTCGCCCCGGAGTGTGATTAATCGACGATTCGATGTGCTGCACGAGCGATCCAGAGCAATGCACGTTCAACGACTGCAATCCGTAGCAGATGCCGAGCACGGGCTTGTGCTGAGCGTAGGCGTCATCTAACAGCAATTCGTCGACCGCGTCTCGCTTCGGATCGGCGGGGGCTGTCTTCTCGTGACGAGCAGCGCCATACTTTGCCGGATCAACATCCGCTCCGCTGCCGGGCAATAGAACAGCATCGCAGCGCTCGATCTGCTCTCTCAGTTGCGCCGGAGTCTGGTCCAGTTCGATCCGGACCGGCTCTCCTCCAGCTGCGCGCACCGCCGCTTCGTATTGTGGCAGCGAGCGCTGAGCGTAGCTGGGATCCGCGGAATGTGGCACAGGAATGGCAATCCGCGGCGGCCTTGTTTTCGAGTCAGCCATCTTCATCGTGATTTTTAACTTATCCGTTCGATCCCATCCAGCGCCTTGCGTTGCCGGTAGTTTCGAATTTCCATCCCCAGCGATAGCACCAGCACAATCGCGCCCGCAGTGATCGCGAACGGAAACGCAATGTGACGGTACGCGAAAGTAAGGTTGGGCGCGACGTGCTTCACCTGCGAATACACCACCGTGCCCAGGATGCTCAGCAGCAGCGCGATCGCAAACGAAAGCAGCGTAAACAAGAACGTCATCGCGAATACGCGCGCCGGAATTCCAATCCATCGTGGCTCGCCCGAGATCGCTTTCGCCATGCTCTTAGGCTACACCATGCTTGCCCACCCTATCGTTCCGCAAAGCCGCGCCACGACGTTCCATGCAGCTGTCACGAGGCATGCCGGACACATAGCTCTGACTCCTTAGCGTGAACCAGCTTCCGCACGGGCGCGTATGCGCGACAGGATGTGGCCCCATCCCCTTACCACACCCTGCCGATGGTCATCCTGAATCACGCCGAAGGCCTTGTGGTGGAACTTGATCAAGGTGCCGCCATCGGCCTCGCTCAGCCGGTATTGCACATTCGAAACCACCGCGTAAGACATGAACAGCGGCCCGGTGATCTCCAACAGAGTCGGCCGCTTGATCGCCTGCACGTGCCCCCAGAAATGCCCATTGTTTTCGCCCAGATCGCGGAACCACCTTCCTCCCGGCCACGGCTCGATCTTCATCGGAAACGCGTTGCCCTCCGGCGTCTCATTCCCCGGCCCAATCTGTTCGAGCAGAGCGGCAAACGTGTTCTCCAACGTCGCTCGCACGTGGATTTCCTGGGTCACGGTTAACGTCAGATTCTCGATTCCTGACCCTGCGGAAGGTGCTGCCAAAATTGTGCTCATTAGTTCCTCCTCGCTTTCTTTGTTTATTCTTTTCCCGATTCCGTGCTCTTTTCCTCGGCACGCTCTTTGACGCGAAGCAGTTGGTGCGCCCAGAAACGTTCAAACGTTTTGGTCCACTCGTGCAACGGCCGTATCGCCTCGGCATTGGTTCGATATAGCATTTGTCTTCCGTGCCGCCGTACTCTCACGAGCCCCACGTTCCGCAGCACCCGCAGGTGCTTGGAAACTGAAGGCTGCTCCAGACCGAGGCTCGCCACAATATCGCCCACGGGCCGCTCAGTCAAAGCCAGGTAGTTCAAAATCTCGCGTCGCCGCGGTTCGGCCACTGCATTGAACGCATCCGAGGTCGTTGCTGCCCTGGCCATGATCCGAATATATATTCCTATATGGGAATATGTCAAGCAGAAAATGAAAAGCTGCGCGCGAAAATAGACCGCCCACGAGACAATGCACGAGAGAATGCAAAAGAATAGAGACTTGTTCGCCGAACGGCTCGGCTGATCGGGGTGATTCCAAATGATTTAGTACTTTGCGCCTAAGCGACTGCGATACAATCCGGCACCGTCAGCTATAATCTAGACACAAAGTAGCCATCCGTGGTGAGCCAGCCCAAGGGCCGCGGATCCCGCCTTCCGGGGGCACCGTCGTGGGAGTTGGCTCGGTTCAACCTATTGGAGTGAGATGGAATCCCGGGAAAACAATCTGTCCGAATTTCTAGAAGAACGCGATCCTTCCAATCCCAAGTTTTGGCGCAGAGTCTGGGCGACTCGCCGGCATTCGGATTCGGTCGCCCAGGAGTCAGCCGCTGGTTCCTCTGGCACTGAAAATGAAAGAGAAATG
>JBEKXO010000156.1:0-10906 GCA_049511995.1 Terriglobales bacterium | reverse complement strand
GATTCTTATTGGAAGTCGACGGCGTTGATCATGGTGGGAAGCATTCTTGGAGTGCTTTTTATTTCCCTGGTGCGACGCGTTATGGTGGAGGATCCGGAGCTTCCCTTCCCCGAATCGGTGGCGGCATCGGAGATTCACAAGGCGGGACAGCGCGGGGCGCAGGCGGCAAAGTATCTGTTCTGGAATATTGGCGTGGGCGGACTTGTTTATATTTTGGGAAGCTTCGGGCTCTTTGCCGCGGGAAAGGATTTTCATTTCGCGGTGGGCAGTCTAGGACGCAGCCAAGTGCGGCTTGGCTTGGCCGGGAGTAAGAATATTGTGCCAGCTGGCGGAATCAGTACATTCGCCGCGCCTAGCGTTAGCCCAGCTTATCTGGGCGTCGGATACATCATCGGGTTGCGGCTGGCGTCGATCCAGTTTGCCGGCGGAGTGCTCGCGTGGGGATTGATGGTCCCGCTGCTGATTTATTTTCTCGGGCCGCACATCAAACAATACCTTCCGGCGGATACACCCGATGATTGGTCGACCATGGCGATCGCGGTGTGGAAGTTCATTGTGCGTCCGATAGCGGTGGGAGGAATGCTGGTGGGCGCGGCTTACACGCTATTCAAGATGGGCAAGAGCCTGACGGCGGGTTTCGGCAAAGCGATCAGCGACTTGCGACAGACGGCCGACGAGCGGGCGCAATTGTCGCGCACTGAGCAATATATGAGTTCGAAGGCTGTGTTTGGACTGATTGCGCTGATGTTTGTAATGATGTGCGTGCTTTATATGCATCTCACCGGACTACTCTGGCCGGCTCTTCTCGCGGCGGTGGTGCTGATTGTGGTCGGCTTTTTCTTTGCCACTATTTCCGGAAACCTGGTTGGCATGATCGGCTCTTCGAATAATCCGATCTCGGGGCTGACGCTTTCGACGTTGCTGATCGCCGCACTGCTCATGGTTTCGCTGGGAGTGTCGGGGACATCAGGCGTGTTAGCGGTGCTCAGCGTGGCTGCGGTGGTTTGCGTTTCGTCTGCCGTTGCCGGTGAACTGTTGCAGGATTTCAAGGTCGGCTACATTCTTGGCGGCACGCCGCGCAAGATTCAGGTGGCCGAGTTGATTGCGGTGGTAGTGGCGAGCCTGGTCATGTATTTTCCGCTCGCGTTGTTGAACCGGTCGTTCGGCTTTGGTAGCCGTGATCTTGCTGCGCCGCAGGCGGGACTGATGGCGACGTTGGCGGTTGGGGTTGTCGGCGGCGATATGCCTTGGCCTCTTGTGGTTGTCGGCGTCTTCATGGGCATCGGCATGATCATGATGCAGGTGCGCAGCCCTATGCTGGTGGCGGTCGGAATGTATTTGCCCTTTGAGACTACGTTCGCAATTTTTCTCGGCGGAGTTTTTCGCGCCCTGGGAGATTGGCTGGCGAAGCGGCGCGGGTTCAACCCGGCGCAAATGGCACGCGTGGAGAATGCTGGCGTGCTGACTGCTTCCGGGTTGATCGTCGGCGAATCTTTGCTGGGCCTGGTTTGGGCGGGAGTTGTGGCGGTTTACAAGAGCCGCAATTGGGATATACCACAGATTTTTGCGCATCCCTCTTATCTGGCGGGGCTGGCGGTGATGGTTGCGTTGGCCGTGCTGATGATTCGGATTCCGCTTTCGAGCGCGGGTGATCCGAATGAGCCGGCGCCGCCGGTCGGCATGATGTGAGGTCAGAGGTTAGAGGTCGGATTGCAGAGGTGAAACCCCGCTGTATGCTCTGTGGTTAAATCTTCTCTGTGTCAATCGCCGAAAATATTGCTGGCGTGCAGGAACGCCTGAGAGCGGCAGCCCTCCGCGCCGGCCGCAATCCCGCTGACATCACGCTGATGGGGGTGAGCAAGACTTTTCCGGCGGAGGGCATCCGCGAGGCTTATGCGGCGGGGCTGCGCGTTTTTGGTGAGAATCGAGTGCAGGAATTTGCGGGGAAGGCGGCGGCTCTGCGCGATTTGGCCGATGCCGAGTGGCACCTTATCGGGCATTTGCAGACCAACAAAGCGGCGAAGGCGGCGGAGTTATTTGAGGCCGTCGATTCGGTTGACTCGCTGCGGATGGCGGAAAAGCTGAATGTCGCGGCTGCGAGCCTCGGCAGAATATTGTCGGTGCTGATTGAGATCAATGTTGGCGGCGAGATGGCAAAAAGCGGAATGGCACCCGATTCGGACGAACTGGAGCGGATTCTCATGCACGCGTCGCGCTGGGAAAATTTGAAAATCGGCGGCTTGATGACCGTGCCGCCTTTTGCGGAAGATCCGGAGAATTCGCGGACTTTCTTTCGTCAGCTTCGACAGATTCGCGATCGCATCGCTGCGCGCTCGCTGCCGCAGGTCAGTATGGCGGTTGTCTCTATGGGTATGTCGCACGATTTTGAGGTCGCGATTGAGGAGGGAGCGACTTGTGTGCGGGTGGGGACGGCAATCTTCGGGGAGAGAGCAAAAGCTTAGCGGCGGGTTTGTGTGGAGCGGACACTCTTGTCCGCTGCTTTTGGTCTTGGGGCTGTTGTTTGTTGTCGTAACTTCGAAGAAAGATCAAAAACAAGGTCAAAGGCAGCGGACAGGAGTGCCCGCTCCACAGGTTCTATGGTGGCGATTCAGAATTCGGCGGGATTTGTTACGTTTGCCGTCAAGGTCCATCCGCGCGCTAAAAAGAATGCCATCACAGGCACGGTGGGCGACGCCCTGAAATTGTCACTCACTGCGCCACCGGTCGATGGCAAGGCCAATGAGGCGTGTATTGATTTTTTCGCAAAACTTTTGGAGGTTCCGCGTTCGTCCGTTACTATTGCAGCCGGCCAGAGCGGACGGAATAAAGTAATTCGGGTGGAGGGATGGTCGGCGGAGGAAATGCGGCGACGACTCTGCCTGTGATCTGTGCGCGGTCGGGGGGACGTCCCTCCGGGACTTCATCGCTATTTGGCCGCATACCCAGCGCTGAAGCGCTGGGCTAAGCTGGGTCGCCCCTTCGGGGCTGTGAAAGATCAGGAGATACTTTGACTTTTTCGCAACGCTTCGAGGAGATTCGCACAGGGTTTGAGCGGCCCTTCTGGGTTGCCAACATCAGCGAAATTTTTGAGCGTCTTTCTTACTATGCAGTTTTTGCGGTGCTCGTGCGCTACCTGCATGAAGCGCTACAGTTCCCCGTCGATCAGGCCTCCAGCCTCGGCGGATTCTTCGGCGCGGGCGTCTGGGTGATGGCGATATTTGGCGGCGCGGTAGCCGACCGCATCGGCTTCCGGCGTGCGCTTTCGCTGGCGTATTTTATTTTGAGCTGCTCTTACTTTCTGGTCGGCTCGATTGCGGCGCCGTGGCTGGCACCGGTGCGCTCGGTGGTTCCGCTTGGACTCCTGGTTGGAGTTGTTTTGTTCCTGCCCGCCTTAGGCGTAGCGATGGTCAAACCGAGCGTGGTGGGTACGACGGCGCGCTGCTAGAAGGAGAATGTGCGTTCGATCGGATACTCCATCTACTACACGCTGGTGAATATCGGCAGTTTCATGGGACCGTTTCTCGCGGGATGGGTCCATTCGCGAATGCGGGTGGAGAACGTTTTTCGCCTGGCCGCTCTCAGCGTGTTTTTGATGTTTATCGCCGTTTTAGTCTTTTTCCGCGAGCCGCAGCGAAGCGATGAGCAATCGACTGCTTCACTCGCGCAAGTGGGACGCAACTTTTTGACCGTGCTTGGCAACTGGCGGTTCGTCTTGTTTCTGCTGATCTTTTCCGGCTATTGGATTGTGTTCTGGCAGCAATATCTTATTCTTCCGGTCTACATTCATGACTACGTTGATGCCTCGGCGAACACGGAACTGATTCTGATTGCGGACCCGTTGATCGTGATCACCCTCACAGTTGCAGTCAATGCTCTAACGCGGCGAATTCCACCGCTCCCGGCGATCACGCTTGGAACGCTGGTTACGGCTTTGGCGTGGCTTATCCTTGGATTGCACCCGCACGTCTGGACCGCGGTCGTAGCGCTAATGGTGGTGGCGCTAGGCGAGATTATTCAGTCTCCGCGCTATTACGAATATGTTTCGCGCCTTGCGCCTCCGGGACAACAGGGAACCTATATGGGCTTCGCATTTTTGCCGATTGGGATCGGATCGCTGATCGCGGGCAAGTTTGGCGGCGTCATCATCCATCACTTCGGAGAAGTCACACACCAACCGGAGCGCATCTGGTGGGCAGTGACGGGCGTCGGTGTCGCTACGGCTGCGCTGTTGTGGATTTATGACAAGACGGTGCGTACCAGCGCGGCTTCTACCTCGTAGGAAGTATCGACTTCATAAAACATGAGCAAACGCGCGACAACTGCGCAGCAGGCTGCGGCTGAGGTACGGCGCGTGCTCAGGGATGGTGGGTCGTCCGAGCATGCGACGGGCGTGCAGTGGTTCTTCAAGGAAGAAATCAAATCGCATGGATGGTATACGGCGGCTCTGCGAAAAGCTGCGCGGCAATTTCGGCGCAGCGTTGCTCGCGAGCAAGGGATGGATTTTTTGGTGCAGGTCGCCGACAGACTTTTTGCTGGGCGGAATCTTGAGGAGAAGGTGTTTGCGGTCTTTCTGCTTGAAGGGCAAACGCAGAATTTTGGCGACGGTGAGTTTCAGCTGTTTGCTTCGTGGCTTGATCGCGTATCGAGCTGGGCCGATCACGATGCGCTGGTGCATGATGTGCTGGCGCCAATGATCGTCGCCGAGCCTGCGCGTTGCCGCGAAACTTTCTTGTGGGCTGAGTCGCCAAATCGATGGCGGCGGCGTGCGGCTTGTGTGGCTTTGATTCGCGGGACGCGAGAGGGGCGATTTTTTCGGGAGATTGGGCGGCTGTCGAATCGGCTGCTCGATGATGAAGATGACATGGTGCAGAAGGGATTGGGGTGGCTGTTGCGCGAGACGGCCAAGGCTGATCCTCGGCGGACTGTGCCTTATCTGATGAAGATACGCGGGCGCGCGCCGCGGTTGGTGCTGCGGACGGCTTGCGAGACGCTTGATCCAGCCGCGCGCGAGCGCGTTCTTGGCTGATGTTGCGTCGTAATCTCAGTTTGGATTGTCGTGGCTACTGGCAAGTGCCGAGCTTTGCTCGGCTGGGCGGACGAGGCGTCCGCCCCTACGTGAGTTTCGGCGACCGCCCCTATGCTAGCGTTCGCTGCGCGACTCCTTATGCGGCTAGGATTTTGTCGCGCAGGCCTCCGTACCTTAGCGTATTCACCATTTCCTTTTCGAAGAAGTCGTGGGGGAAGCCCATTTCGATGGCGCTGGCGTCATTGAGGGTGGCGACTTGCTCGGGCGTCAACTTCAACTCCAGGCTGGCCAGGTTATCTTTCAACTGCTTCACGCTTCGCGCGCCTATGATGGGAATGACTGGAATATCGCGGTGACCCAGCCACGCGAGTGCGACCTGCGCGGACGAATATCCTACCTGCTGGCTCATTTTCTTTAGCGCGGCTATAACCCGGTCGGGTCGCTCCCCGGTGCGCATAAAGGACTTACCCATATCGGTTGAATATCGGCCGTCCTTGCCATCCCCTGAATGATACTTACCACTCAGCAGACCGCCGGCTAGCGGCGACCACGCTACCAAGCCGAGGTTGAAAGCTTTCGCCATGGGGATTAGCTCGCGTTCGACGGTGCGCTCGATCAACGAATATTCGATCTGGAGACCGATGAACCGAGTCCAGCCTCGCAGATCGGCTAGCGTGTTGGCTTGCGCGATCCACCAGGCGGGGGCGTCGGAGATGCCGATGTAGAGAACCTTGCCCTGACTAACGAGGTCGTCGAAGGCGCGCATGACTTCATCGGCGGGAGTCATCTGATCCCAGTTATGCAGCCAATAGAGATCGATGTAATCGGTTTTCAAGCGGCGCAGTGAAGCTTCCACCGACTGCACCATGCTCTTGCGATGATTGCCGGCAGCGTTCGGATCGTTGCCTGGCACGGCGTTGGTGTACTTGGTGGCGAGGACGACCGAGTCGCGGTGATCGCGGATGAATTCGCCTACGAGAGTCTCGCTGGTTCCGTTGGTGTAGATGTTGGCGGTGTCGACGAAATTGCCTCCGGCGGCGCGATAGGCATCGTAGATTTTGCGCGACTCGTCTTTGGGCGAACCCCAGCCCCAGTCTTCGCCAAACGTCATGGTGCCGAGGGAAATTTCGGAGACGCGCAGGCCGCTGTTGCCGAACAGGCGATAGTTCATGGATTTCACCTCAGGATTCTAGGATTCCGTATGGCTATGAGATTCGTGGGTTGCGGGGCGCGATACAAAAACTTCTCGGGGCTGCGTTTTTGCCTCAGCGGCTAAAGCCGCTATTTTTTTGTCGGACGTACGGCGCGGCTGAAGCCGCGCCCTTTCAAGGCAAGGTCAAAATCCGGATCAGCGGCCTTCTTCTTCCAAATATTTTTCGACTTCGAGCGCGGCCATACAGCCGGAGCCGGCAGCGGTGACGGCCTGTCGGTAGCGGCGATCTTGCACGTCTCCGCAGGCAAAGACGCCGGGCACTTTGGTCAAGACATTCTTATGCGTGACCAAGTAGCCGTCGGCGTCGGTTTCTAATTGGCCTTCGAAGATTTTGGCGTTGGGGATGTGGCCTATGCCTAAAAACATGGCGCTGGTGGGGAACTCCCAGCTTTCGCCGGTCTTCACGTTGCGCAGGCGCAATCCGGTGACTTCTTTTTTGCCGACGTCGAGAACGTCTTCGACTACGGTGTCGGTAAGGAAGGCGACTTTCGGATTGGCCTGGGCGCGATCCAGCATGATTTTCGATGCGCGAAACTCGTCGCGGCGATGAATGAGCGTCACCTTGCTGGCGAAGCGGGTCAGGAATGTTGCCTCTTCCATGGCAGAATCGCCCCCGCCGATGACCGCAATTTCCTTGCCTGAAAAAAAGAAGCCGTCACAAGTAGCGCACGAAGAAACACCATGGCCGATGAGCGCGTGCTCGTTCGGAAGGCCGAGCCAGCGCGCCGATGCGCCGCTCGCGATGATGAGCGTGCGCGTTCGAATAATGTCTTTGCCGACGGTTAACTCGATCGGCTGTTTGCTCAAATCGGCTTTTGCGACGTGGCCTATGCGGTAGTGGGCGCCGAAACGCATCGCCTGCTTGCGCATGTTCTCGATGAGTTCCGGGCCCTGAATGCCTTCGGGGAAGCCGGGAAAATTTTCCACCAGCGTGGTTAGACCTAATTGTCCGCCGGGCTCATGGCCTTCGATGACGAGCGGATTGAGATTGGCGCGGGCGCTATAGAGAGCGGCGGTATGGCCGGCGCATCCCGAACCGATGATTACGACATTGTGCGTATCCATAATTTGTAGGAAACAGCGCTAATAGATAGATTCTGAAAAACAGATTTCGCTTCATAGGGTCCGACTCAAGCCAGAGGCAGGCTTGAGTGGGCCACCGACCTACTTGTCCTCTTTATCGGCAGCTGCCTTGGTCGGAGTTACGGCCGAGTTTCTTACTCCCAACCGAGCCAATTCCTCGGGAACCATTTTGCGCACTCCGAGGGCGTCGCGGTAACGATCCATAATCGATGAAGCGGCGCTGAAAATTGGCTCGTAGGTACTCTGGTCGGTCGCGGGATTGCCTTCGTTTCCGGTGCAGCGCGCCAAGACTACCGACGACTTTCCGAAGCGCTCGAGTTTGACACGCGAAACCGGCGTACTCGTCGACAACATCGCCTTCGCGGACGCGACTGCGGACGCGCTATCCTCGATGGCGATCTGCATCACATCTTTCGGGTCGCGCACACGCAGCACCAGAGTCTCAAGCATATTCTTCTCATCCACGCTGAACGAATATTGCACATTGCTGAATAAGGTCGCGCCTGGGAATTCACGCCGCACCCTCACCCAATCGGCAGCCGCAGCCGCGCCGGGCGGCAAGGGCTGCATGCCTGGGATCGGAGTATTCGGGTCGAGCGTAGAGTGACCGCGCGCCACTTCATAGTCCCTGCCAAAGAACGGCTTGGCGGGCACGGACGCGAGCGCTGACGATAACTGCTTCCGTTCGTCGGCCGACGGCGAGCAGACATTGATGACATTCACCTTTACCTGCGGCTGCGGATTTGCGGGCGGTTGTTGCGCGGCTGCGACCAGAGACAGGGCTGCCGTGACGATCAGAATTTTTTGAGGGAACACGGCGAAATTGTATCAGGGGAGGTCAGAGGTGAGAGGTCAGATTGCAGAGGTGAAACCCTGACATCACCTCTGCAATCCGACTTCTGACCTCTTCAATTCTTATGCGATCTCTATCCGGCGATTTCTTCGGTGGCGCCATGACGGCGCAACAACTGCGGCAAATTCTGCGAGAAAGCCGAGCGCGGCAGCACCATATCACAGCCTACCTCGTGCGCTTTCTGCTTCAAGTCGCCCTGCACGTGCGAGAGGAACCCAATGATCGACGTCCCCTTTTTCAGCTTGCTCTTCAGTTTTGGGATGAGCGTCAAAGGCTTGGCGTTAGCGTTATTCAAATCGAAGATGATCAGCGAAGGTTTTTCTTCGCCGTTGGTTTTCATGCGATCGGCGAGATCTTTCTCGTTTTTGACGAACTCGACCTTCACGTTCATCTTTTGGCCGGTCGCCTGAATCTTGCTCAGGAAGAATAGATCTTCAACGAACGCGAAGACGCGCGACGCGGCATCTTCTCGCGGGGCCGGCAAAGGCTCGGGATCGACCACTGGATAGGAAGCGGAAAAACCTGGACGCCGCGACCCGCGGCTGCCATTGCCGCTTTCCGCGCTCAAATTGGCGCGATAGCTGTGATCCATCGGCGCGGTAAAAATGCCTTGCTGCTCCTGGCGAGCGCGGCCCATTGGGCCACCTGCTCCTCGTTTGGGCGGACGCCTTCCGCGGCGCCGCTTGTGTCTACCTCCTCCTGCGGAGGAGTGTCCGGGTCCTGCATTCATATTTTTCTCTTGTGAATCGTTGAAGTCAGTTTTTGCAGCCATTCTTCGAACCAATCCGAGTCCCTGAATCCACGACCTGGATCACAGCCCCGATTGTTTCGTCTTGCTTGCGGCCGATACCTTCAAACTGCTAGCAACGCGCTCCCGCGCGCGTAGCACGACAAATCGCCTGACGGCTGGCCAATCCCCACATCGGCTGGATGCTGTTTGAGAACAATGCTCACACTGTCGATGCTAAAAACGGTGATGCCACAACTTTCGACGGTTAACGATCTTTGATGACAAATCGTTGCTAAACGATCGACGTTTGACGATCGTTATTTTGACGATCGATGTTTAAACTGTCGAATGTTTAAACTCTTGCGCCCGGAGTTTTTGCTTGGCGCTCACGGCCAGCCTGGAAGCATGGCCATTTGGGAACACCTTGATGTTACTCATGAACCGACTCCGAACGCAAGGGGGGAAGTGCCTTAAGTTTTCCACATCAGGGCATTACTAAAGTTGGTCGGGGGACCGCACGCAGTCCTATACAGCCTCCGGAGCGATTCTTGCTTTTTCGAATCGCAGATTAATTTCGCGATTAAATCGAAGCCGTGCCGTTCGGCAACCCGCCGAAGGTTTAGGAACTTCTCCGCCCCGAAAGTTTAGATTTCTTGCGAACTGATCCGGTTTATCCGGCAATTGCACCCAAAGTTTACCCCTGAAGTTCGTACACAGCTACGCCGATATAACAGTAGTGAAACCCTCGACCGCTAAGGAAAAAGCCCTGCCTCCCGCGCTATCGTTGCCGGGACAGCGCTTCGTCGCTCGCCAGCCAATTCTTGATCGCACGCAGACCGTATTCGGATACGAACTTCTGTTTCGCAATGGCGTGGAAGACTTTTTCAACGCCGATCCCGAACTCGCGGCCCGCTCGACTCTGGATAGCTCCTTGCTTTACGGAATCAATACCCTTTGCGACAACCGCCGCGCATTCGTGAATTGCACGCGCGAAGTCCTGTTCAAGGACTTGATTACGTTATTGCCGCCGAGCCAGACAGTAGCGGAGATTCTGGAGACAGTCGAGCCCGAAGACCGCGTCATTGCCGCGTGCAAGCGGTTGAAAGCCTCCGGCTATCTCATCGCCCTCGACGACTTCGCGCCCAACGATCCTCGCATACCGCTGGTCGAGTATGCCGACATCATCAAGGTCGATATCCGCGCTACACGCCCTGAGGAGCGGGCGGCGATGATGCGCCGCTTCGCATCGCCGAAGTGCAAGATGCTAGCGGAAAAACTCGAAACGCCGCACGAGTTTTACCAGGCCCGCGACCTCGGCTTCGTTTATTTCCAGGGTTATTTCTTCTGTCGGCCGGAAATCGTTGTCGGCCGGGAAGTTCCCGCCAGTCAACTGCACTACATGAGACTGCTCGAAATGGTATCGCGCCGGGAGATCGATTTGCGTGAAATGGAGACCATGCTCAAACAGGAAGCTTCGCTCTCCTATCGTTTGCTGCGTTATCTCAACTCTCCGCTCTTCGGATTTTCGCTCGAAGTTAAGTCCATTCGCCACGCTATGGCCGTTCTTGGAGAACGCGAGATGCGGCGCTGGATCCGGCTCGTGGTTACTGTAGGAGCAGCCGAGCAAGCCTGCAGCGAACTGGTGCTGATGGGACTCGCGCGAGCCCGTTTTTGCGAACTGCTTTCGAACCGGCTGGAGTCGAACTCAGACTTGTTTCTTCTCGGATTGCTCTCCATCATGGATGCAATCCTTGAGGTCAGTCAGGACGTGCTTCTAGAACAATTGCCCGTCGACAAAGAAACCAAGGCCGTGCTGCTCGGCCAGAATAGTACGCTGCGTCCCCTCTACCAACTGATGCTGGCCCAGGAATCGGGGGAGTGGGAGCAATCCAGCTCACTCGCGAAAGAACTTAAACTCAGGGACGAGGAAGTTGCCTCGACGTGGTTCCAGGCACTGCAGTGGGCGCAGGCAGCTACGGCGGGAGGTTAGAGGTTAGAGGT
>JBEKXO010000155.1:0-10944 GCA_049511995.1 Terriglobales bacterium | reverse complement strand
CAAATGAACCAGGTGCGCGGCATCACCGACCTTGGCATCTTCCCGGTACTGGGGCAGCCCAATCTGAACATCAAAGTAGATCGCGCCAAAGCCGGCCGCTATGGTCTCAACTCCGGAGATGTCAACACGGTCATTCAAGCGGCTATGGGCGGAGCGGTAGCCACAGAGGTTCTGGAGGGCGACCGGCAGTTCGATCTCGTCGTCCGTTATACCCCGGCCTACCGCGACAATATCGATAAAATTCGCAACATTAAAGTCGCGTATACCACCGCCAGCGGCGCCAATGCCTACATACCGTTAAGCGAACTGGCGACGATCTCATTGGATACCGGAGCCGCTTGGATTTATCACGAGAGCGTGCAGCGTTTCATCCCGGTCAAGTTCAGCGTCCGTGGCCGCGACCTTGGCGGTACGGTCGAGGAAGCGCAGCAACGAATCGCGAAGAACGTGCAACTTCCCTCTGGATACCGGCTGCTATGGGCGGGCGAGTTCGGCGACCTGCAGGAAGCCAAGAAACGCCTGGAGATTATTGTGCCGATCAGCCTCGTGCTGATTATCGGGTTGCTCTACACCTTGTTCAATAACCTGCGCGACTGCCTTCTGGCGCTGGCGGGCATTCCCGACGCGGTGGTGGGAGGCATCCTCGCGCTTTACCTTTCAGGTCAGAATTTCAGCATCTCCGCTGCCATCGGCTTCGTCTCGCTCTTTGGCGTGTCGGTCATGGACGGCATCCTGATGATAACTTTCTACAACCATGAAAGAACTCAGGGTCTGGCCCCAGTCGAGGCGATGTACCGCGCCGCCTCAACCCGCATGCGCCCACTGCTAATGACGTCTCTATCAGCCTGCATCGGCCTCTTTCCCGCGGCAATTTCCACGGGTATCGGCAGCCAGGTGCAGCGTCCGCTCGCCACTGTGATCGTGGGCGGCATGCTGCTCGGCCCCGTCATGCTGCTTCTCGCTGTGCCCGCGCTGAGAATGATATTTCTAGGCCGCGACGAGCACCCGCACACGCAGTCGGAGGATCTACTATGAAGGTCACCTGCCTTCCGTTTCTACTTCTGACGGTTGGTTGTGCCGCGTTAATGCAGGAGACAAGTTATGCGGCCTCACCGCAGCACGCCTCTGACAAGAATCACCCTCACAGCCGTGCAGGCCTGATCGCGGCAAATCGTTCTAAGCAGCTTCCGACCAGCCGGAAACGTCCGCTGACTCCGAACGCGGCCAGCCTTCGTCAGCCGGCCTTAGCTAGATCTGGCGGCGCTGCAAAAGGCGGATCAATCCAGAACCAAACAACCAATCGCGCCCTGCCCATTCGGCCGACAAGTGTTCGGCCCAGCGCGGCATCGCTGAATCCGTCGCTCAACCCATTGCCCAATAATGTGTGCCATCGCGGACCGAACGCGCCCGTCGTTGGTGGATCGGCAAACTCCGGGAACAGCAATACCGGCGCGATCAACGGAACTGGTATGCACCGCAGGCCCTAAGGAACTAACTCGCATGATTCGCACACGCAAATCGCGCCTCACCAGCTTCATCGCCGCCACGGCCTTGCTGCTCACGGCAGGATGCGCGGTTGGCCCCAGGTTCAAGAAGCCCGTTGCTCCGGACGTTTCCGGTTATACTCCCGCTCCAATTTCGACCACGAGCAGCACCAGTAACGTCACCGGCGGAGAAGCGCAAAACTTGGTTGAAGGGCACGACATTCCAGGCGAGTGGTGGACATTGTTTCACTCGAAGCCACTTAACGATTTGATTGAGCGCTCGCTCAAAGCCAATCCCGACCTCAAGGCGGCGCAGGCCGCACTGATCGTTGCCAGAGAAAATATGCTGGCCCAGCGGGGCGCATACTATCCCAGCGTCACCGGCGGTTTTTCGGCGACCCATGCCAAGTCATCAGCTGACCTTTCCCCTGTCACCAACACCAGCGCCTTGACTTACAGCCTGTACACGCCGCAGGTGAGCGTTTCTTTTGTGCCAGACGTGTTCGGTCTCAACCGGCGAACCGTGGAGTCGTTGCAAGCACAAGAACAGCAAGCCCATTTTGCCCTGGCCGCGACCCATATCACGCTTAGCGCAAACGTCGCCGCCGGAGCCATTCAAGAGGCGTCATTGCGGGGACAAATCGAAGCGACCCAAGAGCTCATTACCATCAACACCAACATGTTGAAGATCCTGCGGGATCAGTATGCGAAGGGATACGCTAGTGAACTCGATGTGGCAGCGCAGGAATCGCAACTTGCGCAGGTAGCCGCGGCTTTGCCTCCGCTGCTGAAACAGTTGGCTCAACAACGGGATCTGCTGGCTGTGTTGGCTGGCGGATTTCCCAACCAGGACTTGGCCGAAAAGTTCGAGCTGTCGAGCTTGCAACTGCCGCAGGAACTGCCGATAAGCCTTCCTTCGCAACTCGTCGAGCAGCGCCCGGATGTCCGTCAGGCCGAAGAGAACTTGCACTCAGCTAGCGCACAGATTGGGGTTGCGCGTGCGAATCGCCTTCCGAGCTTTGCGCTGACTGCGGATGCTGGCAGCATGGCGGTGGTCTTCGGCCGGTTGTTCTCAGGAGGCACCGGCTTCTGGGATGTCGCCTCAGGCGTCACCCAGCCCATTTTTGATGGCGGTACCCTCATGCATCGCGAGCGAGCCGCGCGAGCCGCCTATACGCAGGCCGACGAACAGTATCGCAGTACAGTCCTAACCGCGTTCCAGAATGTTGCTGACACGCTGAATGCGTTGCAACAGGATGCCGATGCCTTAAAGGCCGCGGCGGCGGCAAAAGATGCCGCTAGCATCACCCTCGACCTGACGAAGAAACAGCTTGAATCCGGATACGCCAACTACCTCGCGCTCTTGAGCGCGGAACAAGCCTATCAGCAAGCCTTGATTAACCTTGTGCAAGCTCAGTCGAATCGGTATGCGGACACTGCCGCGTTGTTTCAAGCTCTCGGCGGCGGATGGTGGAACCGTAATGATATCCCAAAGAGCTAACCATGAAAGTGGTAGTAGTTGCGGTCCCATGTGAGGGGCTTTGAGCGGCGCCGCATGTCGACAATCAGATTTTCTGCACCCACAAGGCTGCCATCGTCGGATGCGAGGAAACCAAAGCCCAGGACTTGCGGGCCGACAATCTAGGACAGACCCCCGACAGAAAAAGAGCGCGAGAGATTAGGCTATAGCGGTTTCAGAAGAAGGAATTAATTTGGATGTTATCGTCTCACCCTTGCGTGCGAACTCCTCTCGGATTTTCCTTAATGCCATTTCAGCTGTGATATCGCGATTGGTTTCCAAGATCGATTTCATGTCGCTGCTTGGATCACAGGCAAGGCACCAACGGCTAGAGACACTAATTTTTGAACCATCCTTTTTGGAGTGGACAAGTTCGCCGCTCCAGCGGCTGTTTGCAAAGAGTTGTTGTCTAATCTGCTCCAACGGCTCCGGAAACTCGGTCGAAAAAAGTTCATGCGTAACCCGGCCCATCGCTTCTTGTTCCGAATACCCATACAATTCTGTCGCACCCTTGCTCCAGTAGACGACGCGATCCTGCGAATCCCGCATCACAATCGCATCGCTGCTGAGATCGAGAAGTGCGGCCTTTTCTTGCAGTGCCTGCTCGGCCTCTTTGCGATTTATGCCAAATGCCAATTGATGGCTTATTGTCAGGCAAAACTCTATTTCCTCGCCTTCGAAGACATGAGGAAGGTTGTAATAGACCATAAACTTCCCAACTAGTCTCCCGCCGAATACGAGCGGTATAAAGGCTACCGCCTGGACGCCCTCACCTTTGAGCGCGGCCTTCAGCGTATCGTTCAATAAAGCACTCCCGGCATCCGCAACAGAGACAGGCTGTGCATTATGATCGTTTTGCTGCCAAGGAGAATGCCCTTCCACGGCTGCCCGGTATCGTGACGAGAGTCCTCGCCAATTAACGAATCGCATCACGCCAGCATTGTCGAAGCGCAGAATGGCAGCGCGATTACAACGTAACCCTTCGAACAATGCGTCGAATCCGGCCGTGTAGACCTCATCAAGCGAGTTGGCCCGGTTGAGGTCGTCGGCAAGATGAAACAATGCTCTCTGTTGCCGTATGCGGGTGGCAAGCCGCTCTTCATCATGTTTGCGATCCGTTATATCGATATTCACACCAACCATGCGCTGCGGTCTGCCTTCTTTGTCCCTGAGCACGGAAGCGCGGCCCAGTACCCATCGAATGGAGCCGTCTGGCCACACTACTCGCCATTCTCCTTCAAAGTCCCCTTGTTTCAGCGCTTGTGCAATGCGGTCCAAGGTAACTTTACGATCTTCTGGGTGAATGAGCTCTTCCCAGGCTGCCTCACTGCCTGTGAATTGCCCAGGCTCTAGACCATAAATTCGTTCCAGTTCTTCCGTCCATCTGTTGCGACCAGTCTGTATATCCCAATCAAAAGTTCCAATTCGAGCAACCCTTTGTGCCAGTTGAAGACGTTGCTCGCTGAGAAAAAGCGCCTCTTCAGCTCGCTTTCGCGCCTCGATATCTTCGATGATGGCGATTACATAGCTCGGTTTCTGCCCAGAATCGCGCACCACTGCGATAGTGAGGTTCACCCATACGAGGGGTCCATGCTTTCGGATCTGCCGCTCCTCCATAGAATAGGCGTCAATCTCACCTTTACAGACTTTCGCAAACTGTTCTGCGTGCGCGGGTAGGTCTGCCGGGTAAGTGATCTCTTCGAGCGTTAGTGTCCTCAATTCCTCCTCTGAGTAGCCGAGAATTTCGCAGAGTTTCTGATTCACCCGGAGACAACGACCGTCTACTGAAACGTGGGCGACCCCGATCGGTGCTCGCTCGAAGGTAACGCGGAAGCGCTCTTCGCTCTCGCGAAGCGCGGCTTCAAACACGGCACTGCGTTGCAGAATTTCTTGCAGGTCGATGTTGTCGTTGGTGCTTCCAAACACTTTGCGCAACGTCGACCCGGCAGCATTGGTTGGGTTCTCTAAGGCCGCACCAGATCAGTCGAAATCGCGGATTTCACGACGTAAGCACTCGCGCCAGCATTCAATGCCTGGCGAACTATCTCATGAGAATCGTGCTGGCTGAGAATCACGATTCGGATCTCGGGAGCAAGTCGACTTATTTCCCGAGTCGCGTCAAGCCCGTTCATGTTGGGCATGCTGACATCCATGACGATGGAATCCGGCCTCAGTTCCCTCGCCTTGGCGATGGCGTCAGATCCGTCTACGGCTTCGCCACATATTTCGAATCGGTCCTCTTTTTCAAGAAGACCGCGAACGCCCCGCCTGACGACTTCATGATCATCGACGATTAGGATTCTCATTGTTTCAACAGTCGGGCCTGTGTACCCCTACCACCCATCTCCTGGTTTATACGAACTAAGTAGTCGGCCTCCAAGTTTGGCAGGCCTCATGATGAGCCCACCTGAACCCGCCCGGTATCGTACACCTGCGCTAAAGATTGACCCTATACAGGAAACCGTGTATGTCACGGTTTTCCGAATTGACGGAAAACAATTTTTCCCGACCTGTTCCGGAACGTTCAAGACCGTTGCTCGGGTTCACTCCGCTGGCCACCGCACGGTCGCCTTCAATGGCTTCGAAGGCTCTTAATCTCACCATTTTCGTCTGTTCTCGGCGTGGATAGGTCACAAAGCGAACGGAGGGTGAGCGTTTTGGTAACAACGTGCCGATTAGATTTGTTGGATTCATCAGCGTTTTCAAATGGCGACCGCCGTGCATTACCGATTGAGCGAGTGTGCACAGACATTGGATTGGCACGGAAGAAAGAATCGATCGCTGACAACCAAGCGACGACGAGAGGGTTCTGTGAGCGATACGGCACCAGGAAAACAGAGGAGTATGCGAGCGCTCGAATGGCTGAACTTCTTTCTCGCCGACGTGCAGACCGGTCTCGGTCCATTCTTGGCTGCCTATCTTGCTTCGAGTGGATGGAATCCCAGCAGTGTGGGCTACGTGCTGACGTTCGGTGGGTTGGTCGGGGTCGCGATGCAGACTCCAGCCGGAGCGGTCATCGACGCGGTACATCGCAAACGGACGTTGCTCGCGGTAAATCTTAGTTTCTTAGTTGCCGGGGCCTTGTTGCTCATGGGGCATCTGAGCCCTTGGAGGGCCTATTCCGCGCAGTTCCTTATCGGTGCTTCAGGTCCGTTCTTGGGACCCACAGTCGTAGCGATCACACTCGGGATTGTTGGGGCTGCGGCTTTTGACAAGCAGTTCGGCAAGAATCAATCCTTCAATGCCGCTGGGAATGTCTTCACCGCGTTGCTTGTCGCCTACGTGAGCTACCAATTCGGATACCGCGCGATATTCGCCGTAGCTGCCTTGCTCGCCATTCCTGCTGCTGCGTCTCTGTTTGGCATCGATGCCAAACAGATCGACTACGCCCGTGCCCGGGGGGCGATCCAAAAGGAAGGCAAGATTAACGCCGAAGGATGGTCTGCTCTTCTCAAGGACCGCATTCTCGCTTATTTCCTGGCGACGGCCTTTCTTTTCCATTTAGCAAACGCGGCGATGTTACCGGAACTGGGAGAGATGCTTTCGAAAGACAATCTGAAGGCAGCGGCTCCATTTATGTCCGCCTGCATTATCGTGACACAGGTTGTAATAGCAATCTCTGCTGCGTGGATCGGAAGGCGGGCTGCTACGAAGGGACGAAAAACTCTATTACTGCTCGGCTTCGGTGTGCTTCCCATTCGCGGAGTTCTCTATACCCTTACACACGCCGTCGGAGCGCTGATCGCGATTCAGACCCTAGACGGAGTGGCGAATGCCATATTCGGCATTGTCTCGATCCTGGTTGTCAAAGACAGAACCCAAGGCACGGGACGCTTCAACGTGGCTGCTGGATGCCTCGCGACGATGGTCGGCATCGGGGCGGCCTTGAGTACAACAATCGGTGGCGTATTGATCCAGCATCTCGGGTACCGGGCGTCTTTTCTCGGATTATCTGGGATCGCGATGCTCGCCTTTGGCGTGGTTTGGTTTGCGATCCTCGAAACCCTCTCTCGAACTTCCGCTACCCCAACATCCGGTCCCGAAATTGATCCAACATCGCCGAAGGAAGCTTTCGCCCAATGACATCCCCCTCAATAGAACGCCGCGCGCCTAGGTTGAGCGACCGATCCGAAATTGTTTCGTGGGTTCATTTCGGTGATTTGCACATGACCACTCGACATGAACAAAACTATGGTGATTTTGTGTCCTTGATCGAGGAAGTGAATCGAGTCATGGCCGACTCTCTGAACTTTGCGTATCTGCCGGGGGACAACGCGGATCATGGAGAGATTGATGAATATGAACTCGTGCGCCAAGGACTGGACCAACTCGATTTGCCCTGGTTCGCGATCGTAGGAGATCACGACGTTCATTTGAAGAGCCACAACAATTTCAACCGCTTCATGATGCCGGAGGCTTTCTATCGGTTCGATCTCGGTTTGTACAGTTTTCTGGCGCTCGATGCCTTCGCTTCCAACGATCCGAAAACATTTGGCATCTCTGGGGAGCAACTTCACTGGCTGGAGCAGGAACTGGAAGCAATTGCTGCTGCCCAAAAGCTCAGCGTACTCTTTCTGCACTGCCACCCAAGCGAGCTTGGCGAGTTTTCTTCTCCGCTTCGTAACCTCATTAAGAGATACGACGTGCGCCTCGTCGACATGGGCCACACGCACTATAACGAGATTGCGAATGATGGCCACACTTTGTACGCGGCCACGCGTTCGACCGGGCAAATCGAAGAGGGTCCTGTCGGGTTCTCTATCACTAATCTCGACCACGACGTTGTGAGCTGGCGCTTCAAGCCTCTCGGCGAATGGCCTTTAGTGATGATCACCTCTCCAGGCGACGAAAGACTCCTTACGAACCCAGAGGCCGCGCCGCGACCTGTGGCCAAGAAAATGTCGGTCCGCGCTAAAGCTTGGAGCGACAGAAAGTCGCTGCGAGGTTATGCGGAGGTTGGCGACCAGAGAGTTGATCTTGAACAGATCGAAGACTCCGCCGTTTGGCAGGCGACCGTGCAAACTGATCGACTCCCCGACGGAATCAGTCGATTGACTGTGCACTTTGAGGATGAGGACGGAAAATCAGCGCACGATACCATCCGACTGGTTATCAACCCTGCATCGGGACAATGGAAACCAGAAACTCGAAGCCACGTTGACAGCGAAAACACAATCGGAGCGTGGCCGGAGCACGGGATTTTAGGCACACAATTGGGACCGAATAAAAACGGGAGAAAATGGTAGATGGTCTCACCTGCGCTTGCTCACTGTCTCCTGTCGCTCATCGTCGGCATTAGCGTCCTGCTCATGCTGATTCGTCCCCGCAATATTCCAGAAGTGTACTGGATTGCCGGCGGCGTCCTCCTATTACTCTTCCTCCGACTAGTGTCCCTGCAACTCGCGGCCCGAGCTGCCGCAAAAGCATTGGATGTGTGCCTCTTTCTCATCGGCATGATGATGCTTTCTGAACTCGCACGCGAACATGGCGTCTTCGATTGGCTGTCGTCAGTCGCCGTGCGGAGCGCCCGTGGTTCTTGCTCAAGACTGTTCGCGCTGGTCTATGGCGTCGGCACAATCGTCACTATCTTCATGTCGAATGACGCGACGGCAGTGGTTCTGACCCCAGCAATCCTGACGGCGGTTCGCAAGGCTAAAGTCCAGCCGTTGCCTTACCTTTTTGTTTGCGCCTTTATCGCGAATGCGGCGTCGTTCCTTCTGCCAATTTCTAATCCAGCGAACCTGGTGGTGTTTCACAATCAAATGCCGCCGCTCGGGCGATCGCTCCTGTCCTATGGGGTTCCGTCTCTTCTATCTATCGCTGCGACATTCATCACAATGCGCTGGCTCTTCCGAAAAGAACTTTGCGCGGCCATTGAAGGCGACGTGGAAGCAAAGCCACTTAGAAGTGAGGGCCTTCTGGTGCTGGGTGGATTGGCCGCTATGGTGGCTGTCCTTTTAATAGCCTCTTCGCTGAGCAAAGATCTAGGACTGCCAACGTGCCTGGCCGCTCTAGCAATCACGGCTGTGGTCTCCATCAAAGCGCGTTGCAATCCACTGGGACTTGCGCGCGAGATCAGTTGGGCAACACTGGCTCTCGTAGCGGGACTTTTCGTAATGGTGGACGCGATGGAGAGCATCGGTGCGATGCAGCAGACGACAAAATGGCTGACCTGGGCTCAAACGCTGGGATCGACGACGGGCACATTGATTACGGGATTTGCCGTCGGTGCAGCGAACAATTTGGTTAACAATCTGCCGCTCGGCCTGATCGCCGGGAGCACGCTGCAGGCAGCGCATGCCAAGGGTCTGATCGCCGACGCTGTGCTCATCGGCGTCGACCTGGGACCGAATCTCTCCATCACTGGTTCGCTGGCGACGATCTTATGGCTGATTGCGCTGCGTAAGGAAAAGCTCGACGTAAGTTTCTGGGACTTTCTCAAAGTTGGAATGGTAGCTATGCCGATCGCTCTATTGGCGTCACTAGGTGGGGCGATCTTGATGCAAATGTGTTTTCGCAATTCTTAGTGGTCGGTCGAGGAAGGAACTGTGCGGGAGGATAGAGGAAATGAACGCTAGCTGGATAATTCCATTCATCATTCTGGGCGGAGCCCTGCAATCCTGCGGAGCGGCGATGAACGGTCAACTTAACAAATACATTGTGAATCCTTGGCTGGCTTCAACAGTATCGTTCGCGCTCATCACGTTTTTCTTTGCCGGAGCGACCATGATCATGCCCCATCCTCTGCCTACGTCGAAAGACCTCGCATCACTCCCGTGGTGGGCGGTCATCGGCGGATTGGTCGGAGCCGTACAAGTTTACGCGGGGCTTACTCTTGTCACGAAGGTGGGAGCGGGTCCGTTCGTGGGCTTGACCGTGACCGCTGCCCTCATCATGTCGTTGGTGATCGATCATTTCGGATGGTTCCGGATGGCCTATCACCCACTAAACATCTGGAGAATCGTCGGAGGCGTGCTGCTGGTCGGAGGAGTGACTCTGATCGCGAAGTTCTAACCTGCTTGATTTCCTGCAATCCCTCTCTTTCTCATGGCAAGGCCGACCGCCGTCCCACTTTGTATTTGATCAACAGCGCCTGTGCGTGCGTCTTCCGCTCACTGAGACGTTCGCTTTGCGGTCATTCTCAGGAGAAAGAGCGAGAAATGCGTAAGCAAACACTTGATTCTGCCGGGTATCGCAAGAGTTACAGTTCTGGCAAGCCGCGTGCTTTGAGAAAGAAAGCAAATATCACTTCGGAACACAAGGAGTTCATCGTGAAACTACGACTGGGAAAGCTAATTATGTTCGTTGTCATGACTGGATGCGCGACCGGATTTGCGCAAGCCGGTGCCAGAGGCAGAGCACCGCGTGGTCCAGGTATGTCTGCTCAAGACGCTCAACTTGAAGTGCAAGATGCCATGCAGCGTGCTTATGACGGACTCAACCGCTCAACCGCGCTTGTGGAAGCAGCGAAAGGAACCGCCAGCGGCATCTCGCTAAACCGTTTCGTTGCGGACGGTAAAGCCTTCTACCAGGAAGCTCTGAGCCGATATCAAGCGTCCGACTACATCGGAGCCCGTGAACTGGCAGCCGCGGCCGATGATATGGCTCATGCGGCAGCGACGATGGCGATGAGCAGCATCGGTTCCGGCAATGCCGCCGGAATCACTCCGCCGCCAAGCCAGCCGGGCATTGCCGAAGATGCTTTTCGTGCCAATGACGAAATCGCCCGCGCTGGGGGCACGATCTTGCAAGTGCAGAGCGCAGGTAGTTACTCGAACGTTGTACCCGCTGAAACCACACGCCGCGTACGCGATTTGTTGACTCTGAGCCAGCAACTCCAACAACGAGCGCAGGCTTCGCTATCGCAAAATCCACGTGAAGCATCTGCCGCTGCTCGTGCATCCGATGCGATCGCACACGCTGCAGACCACCTTCAGAATC
>JBEKXO010000154.1:0-10966 GCA_049511995.1 Terriglobales bacterium | reverse complement strand
ACGCCTGCGCAAATACGGCAAGACTTGGACGCTGACACATAAAGCAAAGAGCAGGGAAGACCGCCATAAGAAAAGAATTGAGCTCGAAACGCCCGTAGAGAATGGCCGACAAATGGACGCCATCTTGCGCACGCTTGGCTTTGAACCGACATTTCGCTACGAGAAATATCGCGCGGAGTGGAGCGACGGGGAGGGGCATGTGGTCGTCGATAGGACTCCGATTGGAATGTTTGGCGAAATCGAAGGAAAGCCGCGGTGGATCGACCGCACGGCACGCGCGCTGGGCATTAGCCGCGGCGACTACATCACTCAGACGTATGCGCCGATGTTCTTTGATTGGAAGCGGCGCACGGGCAGTAAAGCGGCGGAGATGACGTTTAGAGCGGTTGGCAGTAAATCAAAACACACCTAGCCGCGGAGACGCCGAGAGTGTGGAGTTTGGGGTGAAGCAGACCCTCGCTTCGCTCGGGAAGACTGATAATTGGTCTCACGCCTCGCTGATTCGAAAAACGTTACGCATTTGCGCCGCAGCACTTCTTGTACTTTTTGCCGCTTCCGCATGGGCAAGGATCGTTGCGCCCAACTTTTTCTCCCGAACGCACCACTTGTTGCACCTGCATGTCGCCCGCGCCAGCCATTCGCGCCTGTTCCAACTCTTTCTTCTTCTTGCGCTGAAACGCCATTTCGATTTCATCCATCGAAGTAGCGACCTGGCGCGGCGGCCGTCCGTTGCCGCCGCGCCCGCCGGTGATAACGAACGGCGCTCCCACATCAGAAACCTGGCCCTCTCCGTCATGCGGTGTGCTACTGACCGGCCTCGGAGGCGCATCCGGAGGCCGCTCCATGATTTGCATCAGGTAGAGATAACGAACGGTCTCTTCCTGGAAGCGCTGCATCATCTCTTCGAACATGTCGAAAGATTCGCGCTTGTACTCCACCAGTGGGTCGTGCTGCGCATAGCCGCGCAGGCCGATGCCCTCTTTCAGGTGATCCATCGAGAGCAGGTGATCTTTCCACTGCGCGTCGATCACGCTCAGCATAATCATGCGCTCGTGATAACGCATCGCCTCGGCGCCGATCAGCCCCTCTTTCGCGTCGTAGCGTTCTTTAAGCTTTGCAAAAATCGCGTCACCCAGTTCCTGGCGGTTCATCTGCTCGGGCTTGATACCCTCGGCGTAGATGTCGAGGCCGAAGCGCCCGAAGATCGCGTCTTTCAATGCTTTCAAATCCCAGTTATCGACGTGTTCTTTCGGTGGACAATGGCGTTCAAGAAGGTCACCGAGAATTCCGGAAACGTAGTCTTCGACAATCAGATCCTTCTGATCGAGGCCTTCTAGCAAGCGACGACGCAAGCCATAGACGGCCTCGCGCTGCTTGTTCATTACATCGTCGTATTCAAGCAAATGTTTTCGAGCTTCAAAATTCTGCCCTTCTACTGCTTTCTGCGCGCCCTCGATACGGCGCGTGATCATGCGTGATTCGATGGGAACGCCTTCTTCCATGCCGAGGCGTTGCAGCAGATTCGAAATCCACTCCTTGGCGAAGATGCGCATCAAGTCATCTTCGAGCGAGAGATAGAAACGCGATGACCCGGGATCGCCCTGGCGGCCAGCGCGTCCGCGAAGCTGATTGTCGATGCGCCGCGCTTCGTGGCGTTCGGTGCCGAAGATATGCAACCCGCCCGCTTCGATCACTTCGCGATGTTCCTGATCGGTGTCGGCTTTATAGCGCGCAAAAATCTCGTTCCACTGATCGGTCGGAACCGCGTATTCGTTGCCCGCGTAATACCAAACCGTGCGATTTGAATCGTCGACCTCGGCTTGAATCTTTCCTTGCGCGGCGCGAATCGGTTGCGCAATTCCCTTCTTCACGCATTCCTGCTTGGCCATGAATTCGGGATTGCCACCGAGCAGAATATCCGTGCCGCGGCCCGCCATGTTGGTCGCGATCGTGACCATGCCTTTGCGTCCCGCCTGCGCCACGATCTCTGCTTCGCGCTCGTGATACTTCGCGTTCAAAACAACGTGCTTGATTCCCTTCTTCTTCAGCAATTCCGAAATATGCTCGGACTTTTCGATCGAGGTCGTTCCAACGAGAACGGGCTGCTCGCTCTCGTGGAGCCGCTGAATTTCATCGGCCGCAGCAAAATATTTTTCCTTTTCCGTGCGATAAACAATGTCGGGATTCTCTTTGCGCAGCAGCACACGGTTAGTCGGAATGACGACAACTTCAAGCCGGTAAATTTTGTCGAATTCCGGCGCTTCCGTTTCCGCCGTGCCGGTCATTCCTGCGAGCTTTTTATACATGCGGAAGTAATTCTGGAACGTGATGGTCGCGAGCGTCTGATTCTCGCGCTCGATCTTCACATTCTCTTTGGCTTCGATCGACTGGTGCAGCCCGTCAGACCAGCGGCGGCCTGGCATCAGGCGCCCGGTGAATTCGTCGACAATGATCACCTCGCCGTCTTTGACCACGTATTCGACATCACGCTTGTAAAGCGCGTGGGCTTTGACGGCAGTCTCCACGTGATGCTTGAGCGCCCAGTTTTCCGGGTCGGCGATGTTGCCGATGCCCAATAGCTTCTCGACTTTTACCCAGCCATCGTCGCTGACCGTGACATTGCGATGTTTTTCGTCGACCACATAGTCCCCAGTCATGATTTTGGGCTCGCCCGGAGCGGTATCGATTTCTTCGCCCTTTTCGAGCTTGGGGATGATGCGATTCACCTTGTAATACTTGTCGGTGGACTCTTCGCTCGCGCCCGAAATAATCAGCGGAGTCCGCGCTTCGTCGATCAGGATGGAATCGACTTCGTCGACGATGGCGAAATTGTGTACGCGCTGCACGCAGTCGCGCAGGTCAAACTTCATGTTGTCGCGTAGATAATCGAATCCGAATTCGTTGTTCGTGCCGTACGTGACGTCGGCGGCATAAGCGGCGCGCCGCTGCTCGTCGTCTAGATCGTGGACGATCACGCCGACCGTCAGCCCTAGAAAGCTGTAGAGCTTGCCCATCCATTCCGAATCGCGCTTGGCCAGGTAATCATTGACCGTGACTACGTGCACGCCGCGCCCACTTAGGGCGTTCAAATAGACGGGCAGCGTGGCGACCAGCGTTTTGCCCTCGCCGGTTTTCATCTCGGCGATCTTGCCTTCGTGCAGCACCATGCCGCCGATTAATTGCACGTCGAAGTGGCGCATGTTGAGCACGCGTTTTCCGGCTTCACGAACGACGGCAAAAGCCTCTTCGAGCAACTCATCAAGAATAACTTTCAGCACCTCGCCGCGCTCGGCTTCGATCTCTTTCTGTCGATCGGGATCGGCTTCAGCCTCGTCGGCAATCGAGCTGAGGCGCTCCTGAATGCGGGCACGAAACTCGGCGGTTTTTCCGCGAAGTTCGTCGTCGGAGAGCTTCTGCATCTCGGCCTCAAGCGCATTGATGGCCGCGACACGCGGCATCAGGCGCTTGACCTCGCGCTCGTTCTTGGTGCCGAAAACCTTGCCCAGCAAAGTGTTGATCAAAACAGAAATCCTTCAGAGGACACGCGTCCTAAACTACCAGTTAAAGCCTAGCACATTAGATGCGGCACGATTGTTATGCGGAGCGAGCTTTAGCCTTTCGCGGATTTACGGGCCTTTTCTTTTCTTCGGCTCTCGCGGGGGCAGCGTCCATCTACCCTCCCCGAAGTCGCTCAACCACTGCCGAACTTCCTGCTCAAGAGTGGTGCCCTTTGCTCGGGCAATCTGCTCCGCTCGATCAAGTAGGTCATCTTCCGCACTGAAAGTAATTTCCTTCATCGCCATTGTGTTGCCCTCGATGTTGAGATCGGCCTATTCCTAGTTTTCCCCAGCGGTCTTTAGTATATTCACCTCGGACATGCCCACTTTCTATCAACGATTTCAGGAGTCGGCCCGCAAATTTCCCGACAACATCGCCCTTGAGATTCAACGCCAGCAGACGGTCGAGCGCGTCACTTTTGCAGAGCTTACCCGCATGTCGGAGAGCGTGGCGAACTGGCTTGCGGCGCGAGTTCCTCGCGACGCGCGCATAGCGATTCTGGCGGCCAACCACCCCCGCTGGGTAGCGGCCTACCTGGGAATTATCGCCAGCGGGAGGACTGCGGTTCCGCTCGACACGGCATTTCATGCCGACCAAGTCAGAAAGTTGCTGATCGACAGTGAAGCTTCCCTGCTTTTCTGCGATGTGAAACATCTTGCCACGGCGCAGGAAGCCGTCGCAGGACTCACCATACCTCTAGTGATGACGTCGGCCGCTGCCGAACAGAATCTCGATTCGCCTGGAGCCAGTGCGCCGAAGTTCGCAGGCGATCTCGATTCGATCTTCACCGAAGGCCCGGCGGGCTTTCAGCCCATTATCCCAGCCGACAGCGACCTCGCGGCGTTGCTCTACACTTCTGGCACGACAGCCGACCCGAAGGGGGTCATGCTCACCCACGCCAATCTTATCGGCGAAGCGAACTCGGTTCTCGCGGTGATTAAGGTCGGCCCAGGCGACGCACTGCTCGGCATTCTCCCGATGTTTCATGTCCTCGCGCAAATGGCCAACCTTTTCCTGCCTCTCTTCAACGGCGTGCGGGTCGTCTACCTTGAGACACTGAACACCACCGAACTGCTGCGCGCTTTGCAGGAGCGCAACATCACCGCATTTTGCGTAGTGCCTCAGTTTTTCTATCTGATTCACGAAAAGATTTTTAAGGAGTTGAATAAGCGCGGCAAGCTCACGCTGCGAATCGTGCGCTCGCTGATGGCTCTCAACCGCGCGCTGCGGCACGTCGGAATCAACGCCGGCAAACTTTTCTTCGGAAAAATTCATGCCACTTTCGGCAGCCACATGCGCTATCTGGTCACGGGAGGATCGCGATTCGATCCGGTCATTGCGCGCGATTTTTATTCCTTCGGCATCGACGTTCTCAATGCCTACGGCCTCACCGAAACGACTGGTGGCGCTTTCATAAATCCTCCGGGACATATCGTGTTTGGCTCGGTCGGGCGTCCTTTTCCCGGGGTGGAAGCGAAGATTGTCGATCCGAAACCTGCTGAAGCAGGGTCACAACCCGTGGGCGAGATTGCTATTCGCGGGGCGATCGTGATGAAGGGATATTGGAAGCGTCCCGAGGCTACGGCCGAAGTGCTGCGCAACGGTTGGCTATACACCGGCGACCTCGGTTACTTCGATTCTGGCGGCAACCTTTTTATTACTGGACGAAGAAAAGAAGTCATCGTGCTCGCCAATGGAAAGAATGTCTATCCCGAAGAGGTCGAAGCGCACTATCTGAAGGCGCAATACGTGAAAGAGATTTGCGTGATGGCCCTTGAGGCGCGGCCGGGAGATCCTACATCGGAGCGGCTGCACGGTATTGTCGTGCCAAATTTTGAATTGTTGCGTGAGCGCAAAATTGTCAATTCCAAAGAGGCGATCCGCGGCGAAATCGAAGCGCTCTCTCACAAAATCGTTTCGACCAAACGTCTGGGGAGTTATGACATCTGGCAGGAGGATCTGCCACGCACAACCACCCGAAAATTAAAGCGCTTCCAGATTGAAAAGAAAGTGCGCGAGCGGCAACTCAACGCGAACGGCAGCAGCGACGCCAGCGTAAACGCCGAAGAATCGGTCGCGCAGGTAACTCCGCTCACCGCCGAAGACCAAGCCTGGCTAGAGCGTGAAGACGTGAAGCGCGCCCTGGAAATCGTGCGCGAAGCTTCTCGCAGTCCACTCGACAATATCCGTCCCAGCCACAATCTCGAACTCGACCTCGGACTCGACTCCATGCAGCGCGTTGAATTGCTCACCGCGCTCGAACAGCAGTTGGGTGGCAAAGTGCCCGAGTCGCAGCTCGCGGAAATTTATTCGGTGCGCGACCTCGTCGATGCACTCCTCGCCAGCGCCAGTCGCGGCGAGGGGCAAGCAGTCTTGTCCGCTCCTCCGTGGTCAACGATTTTGAGCGAGCCGATAAGCGATCCTGAGGTACTGGCGCTGGCGCGTCACAATCTTTTGGCCGAAGTCTTCTTTTTCACGCTCGGAAAATTGATCTATCTTTTCGCGCTCGATCGCTTTCACCTCAAGACGCGCGGCCTCGAAAATCTCCCCCCGCAGGGTCCTTACCTGATCTGCTCCAATCACCAGAGCTATATCGATCCGCTGATCATGGCGCCGGCGCTGCCCTGGTCGCTTTTTCGCCAGTGCTTTGCGCTCGGCACCAGCGAGATTTTCGGTGCGGGATTCATGCGGCACTTGGCACGTTGGCTGCGCGTGATTGTGCTCGATCCCGACGCCAACCTCGTCCCCGCTATGCGCGCTGGCGCCTTTGGCCTCAAGCAGGGGCGCATTCTGATTCTGTATCCCGAGGGCGAGCGCAGTGATGATGGCACTCCGCGAGTATTTCGCAAGGGGGCTGCGATTCTTTCCATCCATACGCAAGCGCCGATTGTCCCGGTCGCGGTCGAGGGTTTTTATGACGCGTGGCCGCGGCACAAAAACTTTCCGAAGTCCGCCGATCTGCAAATCGTCTTCGGCAAGCCGATTCAACCGCCACCGCTCGCCGAAGCTAGCGAAGCCGCTTACGATCGACTGACCTCGGAGCTGAAGTCGAGGGTGGTGGCGACGTGGGAAGAGTTGAGAAAGAAAGAATTGCAGATCGAAACTCATACGAGCCAGGAGGCGCAATCCGGTTCGGGCGATTCAAGCGGCGAGGCACTGTCCGAAACCGCACCTCGTTAATCTCGCCGCGCTATGCCCCTGCGCCCGCGCCCTTGGCTCGGTCGCCCATGGCCTTGGCGAAGGCATCCACTACGCCGCTATGGTATTTCTTTCCCGATCCGGCCAGGATTTCCTCCTCGGCCTGATAAGGAGACATTGCTTTGCCGCCAACGCCATTGATCAATCTCTGATACGCGTCTGCTACGGCCAGGATGTGCGCCTCGATCGGAATGTTGATGGAGCGCGCTCCCTGCTCTTCGACGATTTGCTGCGCGACGATGATGGGAATCACCCGCCGCAGCGAGTTGCCCACCGCCTGTGTGCGCGGATCGGCCTTGCGCGGCTTGCGGAAGCTGGCCACTACTTCGTCGCGGCTCATATCCGCAGCCTTGTAGAGAATGTCATTGCTGAGGCCGAGTTTGCTTAGGTCGCGGAGCAATACCGCCGAGCGAACCAACTCCACTCGATCCGACCCAAGCCCCATCGCCTCGGCCATTCTGGTGGATGCCTGTACGATCCGCTGACTTTCGCCGGAGCCGATTTTTTCATTGGCCATGAAGTGCTGCAGCACTACCAGGAGGCCAGTGAAACTTTCGCGAATGTCGGAGGTCATCGCCTCTTTGCGCTCGTATAGCGTACCCATGACGTAGCCGACCACGGCGAGAATGCCTGCCCAAATGGCGAAGTTGAAGAGCCTTTCTCCAGGCAATGTGAGGGTACGATGCGCGGGCATCATGTTGTTTAGAAAGTCCAACAGGATGACCAGGAACACGCAGGCGAAAGCGGTGAGCGTGGAGTGACGGCGGCCAAAAAAGTAAGCCGAATACAAAGTGGGCAGGAAATAAAAGCAGAGCGCCATCGGCAGCGACTGCGCGAAGAATTGAACCGTCGCCGCAATCAGAAATAACGACAGCAGCAAAATAGTTTCTTTGACAATCTTGCTCATTGCCTACTTCCCATCGTCCCGCATTGGTTCGCGTGCGAAGAAACCGCCTGCTGTCATTCTGGAGCACACGAGTGAACGAGGGAAGTTACTGGGGTAACGAAGTTCTTTTTCAAAGTGGCATCGAGGAATTTTCGAGGCGTGGTGTGGTCGTTCTCTATTAACTATTAAGGTAGTAATCCGTTAGTACCGGCCCCCCCTCCCTGTTTTTCGCCATCACTTCGCGCGTGGATGCGTTTGGTCGTACACGTTCATCATGTGCTTCACCGAAAGCTGGGTGTAGCGCTGGGTGGTGGCCAGGCGCTCGTGGCCTAACAATTCCTGGATGGCGCGCAGATCGGCTCCCTCTTCCAGCATGTGGGTGCCGAAGGCGTGGCGCAGCGTGTGAGGATGCACTTCGGGAGAGAGTCCCTTGGCGATGGCGATGCGCTTGACGATGCGGCCTACGCTGCGCGTGGTGAGGCGTCCGCCGCGCTGGTTGATCAGTAGAGCGGGCGTGCCTTTTGGCGGACTACTCTTCCCGGCGTTCGTGTTTTTCGGCGCGCTTCTTAGTGTCGCCAACAATTGTTGCCGCCAGGGCAGGTAGACGGCGAGAGCCGCGAGCACCGATCCGCCGAAGGGAACGTAGCGTTCTTTCTTCCCTTTGCCGCGAATCAGAATCGCTTCGCTGCTCATGCCGATGTCGTCAAGATTGATGCCGACGAGTTCGGAGTTGCGGATGCCGCAGCCGTAGAGCAGCTCAAACAGCAGACGATCGCGCTCGGGAAACGATGCGACCTCGGGCATTTTGCCGTCGAGCATCGAATTCATCTCTTCGATTGTGGGAACGCGCGGCAACTTCTTCGCGAGGCGCGGGGTGGAGACGAGCTTCGCCGGATTTTGC
The DNA here is from genome assembly GCA_049511995.1 of Terriglobales bacterium. Taxonomy (GTDB): domain Bacteria; phylum Acidobacteriota; class Terriglobia; order Terriglobales; family Acidobacteriaceae; genus Acidiflorens. Next base: position 2,423 of record JBEKXO010000154.1, on the reverse strand, counting down.
TCGACCACGCCTTCCTGCGCCAGCCAGCGGTAGAGCGAACGAACAGCCGCAAGGGCACGCGCTACCGAAGTTTTGCTCAATCCTTTGTCGTAGAGATGCGAGAGAAAACCGCGGATGGCAATGTGGTCGATGGTTTTCCAACCGCGTGCGCCGATGTAGGCGGAGAAGCAGTCGAGGTCTCCGGCGTACGCTTTGATGGTGTGCGCGGAGGCGTTGCCCTCGCGCAAATGGCGGAGGAAGTCGTCGGTGGCGCGCTCGACGATGGTGCGGGACTGCTTCATTTTGTTATCCCTGAGACGAAAAACAATTCACCACGGAGGCACAGAGACACGGAGAAATGCGAGTGCGATCTCTACATCTGCGAAACGGCAACGCAGGAATGATTTCATGAAAAGACTCTCCTCGGTGTCTCCGTGCCTCCGTGGTGAATTTAGCTCTTCGCTTTCGCTCGCGGATGATGCTTCGCGTAGACGCTCTTCAGCCGGTCGAGCGCGACGTGCGTATAAATCTGCGTCGTGGAAATGTCGGCGTGGCCGAGTATGGTCTGCACGGTGCGAAGGTCGGCGCCGTTCTCGACCATATGCGTGGCGCAGGAATGCCGGAGCATGTGCGGGCTGACGTGGCGTCCCGCGGCAAGCCCTGAAGCAACACCGGCCTGACTCACTAGCTGCCAGAGGCGCTGACGAGTCAGGCGCCGGCCACCGCTGCCCACGAATAAAAGCGGCGAACTTTTCGTCGCTTTCGTCTTCAAGCGTGTGAGCGCTTCCCTGCCGTTTTGTAAATACCGCTGCAACGCTTGTTGGGCAGGCACTCCGAGGGGGACCATGCGCTCCTTGTCGCCCTTGCCGCGCACCAAGATGTATCCCATTTCCAGCTTCAAATCTTCGAGGCGCGCGTCGGCCACTTCGGAGACGCGTACGCCGCCTCCATAGAGCAGCTCAAGCATGGCGCGATCGCGCAGTTGAAGCGACTGAGCGCGCGGCGTTTCTTTTCGCGGTGACGATTCCATTAGCCGGCGTTCGCCTAGCATGGCTTTGACTTCACCGCGGCTCAGGGCTTTCGGCAACACCTTCCACTGTTTCGGCAAATCGATGTTCAGCGTCGGATCTTTTCCGATTTTTCCATCGAGTAGCAGATGGCGATAGAGATGCCTTATCGCCGAAAGTTTTCTTCCCACCGACCGGCCGTCGAGGGAATTCGAAAACAATTCCTGCACGAACTCTCGCACATCCTCGCGCCGCGCTGCGTCGAGCGCCAGTCGCCGCTTTTCGAGAAATGATGCGAACTGCGCCAGGTCGCTGGCGTAGGCGGCAATGGTCAGCTTCGCCGATCCTCGCTCGACGCGCAGATAGTCGAGGAACGATCTCAGGATTCGCGCGTTGGCGTCAGAAGCCATCCGATAAGTATGAGATTCAGGAAAGAATCGGAAAAGTGGCGGGCGGGGTTCGTTATTTATTGCTGCGGATTAGGGCGCGGCGTCAACTGCGGCGTTGCCGGTTCGGACTCTGATTCGCTGTGGATGGGCTTGGTGTAATCTTCGGCGTTTGTGACGTAGCAGGGCAGCGGAGCTTTGTGGCGCGAGAAATTCAGGGTCGGAGCGTCGGTTGAATACTTGAGTTGCGACTGCTGCTGACGCCAATCGCCCTCTTGTCCCGTGGTGATCTGAGCCAGCGTCGCATCGCAATGCGGATCTCTCACAGCCCGCAATTCGTGCAGCGTGGAATAGTCGAGTCCCTGCTCGGACAGTCGCGGCTGGTAGGGAAGAAATTCATAGACAAGCTTTACCAAACGCGTTTCATCCTTCGTCAATTCTTTTTCGGCAACAAAAATTTCTTCGCTCGCAAAAAACGACGAGCGGGGATGATTCCAGGCGAGGGCCACCAGGCGAAGACGCATCGATTCTTTCTTGGCCGCGGGCCAGGGCAGATTGCCATGAGCACGTTCCACTCCGCCCGTGAGGCATACTACACCCGCCAAGAGCATGCTACAGAACCTAACGGAAGGCATCTTTCGGGTCCTCAGTACCTGCTGTTGGTTTTTTGGATGCCATCCGTCGAGGATAAGTAGCGCGCTGATTGCCGCAAAAATGCGGCGCGAAAAAAATCAGTAGGGCATCCCCTCATCGTCAAGAAGTGTAAAGAATTCTTCGGCTGAGGCCATTGAGAGTTGTCAAAATGCTGAACCTTATTGCGGATCAGGCACGGGCACATCGGGCCGCACATCGGTATTGTGGAAGGCGGTAACTTTCCATTCGCCTGCATCTCTCACCATGACTTGCAGCAAGCGTGAGCGGAGAAGACCCTTGGCATCCACACTCATTCCCGGCAACGGCTTTTGAATGCCAATAACCGCCGTTAGCGTTTCGACGACGGCTACATCGGGGCGCACAAATTTCATAGAAACGACGTCCTGCTTCATGGTCG
>JBEKXO010000153.1:0-10984 GCA_049511995.1 Terriglobales bacterium | reverse complement strand
CAACCAATAATTGCCCCTTCTTGACCGCTTCGCCTTCTTTGACCAGAATGCGCTGCACGCTGGTTGCGACCGGAGCGTGGGCCTCGAAGTTGTTGAGCGGTTCGATTTTTCCATTGGTGGAAACCAGGCTACGAATCGAACCCTCCATGACTATAGCCGTGCGCACGGGCACGGAGTCATCGCGGCGCGAGACAAAAGCGGCAAGCACAATCACCGCAGCCAAAATCGCAAGCGCGGTTACCCACCAGCGCCGCGGCTGGCTTCGCGAACTGTTTCCATTCGAGGGCATACAAAGAAAAGCACAAACCTCAATGTATATCATCCACCCACGGCGGGACGCAGACAAATGCACGCGGGACTTGCCTGTTTAGATGCAGCGGGTGGTTCGTTTGCGTCAAAGATGACGGTTGATTTGCGAGTCGGAGGAGCGGGCGCGAAATTCGTAGTCCTGCAAATCGAGGCGCCTCTCTCGGTACAATAATCAAATGGCAAAAGCTTCCCGCTCCCGTTTGGCCCGCAATGCGTCGCCCCGCTATACCGCCGAGCACGCCAGCGCCGGCCTCGACCACGATTTCCCGGAAATTGACACCTGGGCGAACCAGTTTGCTGGATATGAAATCGTTGTCGACGATCCCGAATTCACTTCGGTTTGTCCTAAGACAGGGTTGCCCGACTTCGGCAATATCGTGATCCGATACGAGCCCAATCGCCTCTGCTTGGAATTGAAATCGCTCAAGGAATATCTGCAGTCGTACCGCAACCTGGGAATTTTTCAGGAAAACATCGTGAATCAGGTGCTGGAAGATGTCGTGCGCTGGGCCAAGCCGGTATGGGCTGAAGTCAAGGGTGAGTTTCGTCCGCGTGGAGGCATTTCAACGGTGGTGATCGCAAGATGGCCGAGAGGAAAGAAAAGCAGCAAGTAAAATGAAATCTATCTAGGGCCCTTAGCGAAGCCCAACTCTTTCCAAATCTTGTCCCAATGCCAAATCCCGTAGGCCCCCTCATCCGGCAAACGGTAGCCGAGTTGATGAGCGAGCGCGATGATCTGGCCGCGGTGATGCGCGTCGTGCGCGAACATGTAGGCGAACATCGTCGGCCCCGCCGGCCAATGTGGCGCCCAGCTGCCGCGCGAAAAGGTTGTCACTCGTCGATCCGGACTTTCGGATAACGCGTCTTCCAGCATCTTCAGGCAGCCCGCGTCACTTTTCCTGAAGGCACTGGCTGTTTGCTTGATCGTGCAGCGAGCGGGATCAAGCGACGCCGGGTATTTGAGATGAGGCGCCGACCATTTCAGCCAAACCAGGCGATTGTTATGCATGTGGGCAAAGATTGCCGCGATGGTGCGTCCTTCGGTCGCCTTCACGCCCGGCGCTTTCGCTCGCCAGGCGCGCGCATCAAGGTGTTTGAGGAGAAGCTGGTTCATGCGGTCGTTGGCCGCATAGATCTCCAACAAGACTTCGCGAATGCTCGACTCAGCCGCTCTGGGTCGCACCATAAACTCCTCCGCGCCATGCTATATTCGCTCGACCGGTGACGCAAACCAAACTCCACACTCGCAGCACGCTGCTTGTGCTCACCGCACTCAATCTGCTGAATTATGCGGACCGCAATGTGCTGTTCGCGGTGCAGCCCCTGGTGCAGGACGAGTTCCACCTGAGCAAAACTCAGATCGGTTATCTCACCAGCGCGTTCCTCGGCTTTTACATGATCGCCGCGCCGTTCGTGGGGCCACTGGCGGACCGCTATTCGCGCAAGCTCATCATCGCGATGGGCGCAATCTTCTGGAGCGGCCTTACGCTGCTCACCGCCTTTACGCACACTTATACGCAACTGTTGATTCGACACACTCTGGTAGGCATTGGCGAGGCGACATTCGTCACCATCGCGCCAACATTTGTGGCCGACTTGTTCGCAGAAAAAATGCGCGGACGCATTCTCGGCATCTTCTACCTGGCGATTCCGGTTGGTTCGGCTGCGGGGTATCTTCTGGGCGGTAGTCTAGCTCCGCACCACGGATGGCGGTTCCCGTTCTACATCGCGGCAGTGCCCGGATTCCTGCTGGCGCTGACCGTGCTATTTCTCAAGGAGCCGGAGCGTGGGCAATTTGATTCGCTGGAAGAGACGCCGGAGCGTGGGACCGTCCGCGGTCTGGTGCACAATCCGGCGTTTTTGACCTCGACTTTGGGCATGGCGGCAATGACATTTTCGCTGGGCGGCATTCAGGTTTGGATGCCGCAGTTTCTTTACAGCGAGCGCCACTACTCGCTCGAGCAAGCCAACTTTATTTTTGGCATCATCATCGTCGTCGATGGAATTCTGGCCTCGCTGGCCGGTGGATGGCTGGGCGATTACCTGCTGCCCCGAATGAAAAGTTCTTATTACCTGGTTTCGGCGGTCAGCATGGCGCTGGGCGTTCCTGTAATGATTGTCGCGCTCTCTGCCCGGGGCCGAGCCATGGTGCCGGCGATCGCCTTGGCGGCTTTCTTTTTGCTGCTCAATACATCTCCGCTGAATGCGGCGGTGATCAACTCGGTCGGCGCTCATATACGCGCCACTGCCATTGCCGTAAACATTTTCATCATTCACCTTTTGGGTGATGTGCCTTCGCCTACGATGATGGGATGGGTCGCCGATCGGCGCTCGCTGCAGGCGGCGTTCGCGTTGCCAGTGATTGCCATGGTGATTTCCGCCTTAGTCCTTTTTTATGGGATGCGATTTGCGCCGCCGGTGCTGATCGGCGCGCGATCGGCGGCGTCGCGAGCTCCCTCAGGAGCATCTTCCTAGCTGCATGCATTGGCAAATTATTAATTGGATTGCAGGCGGAGTTCTCGCATTGGCCTGGTTGTCGCGCATCGTCGACGCGGCGATCGGCATGCCTCATGTGACTGATATCGCGCGGCCGGAATGGGATCTCCGACCGGTCGGCGCGAGAGAGCCGCGCGTCAGCATTATTGTTCCGGCGCGGAATGAAGAAGAAGATATCCGTCAGACGCTCGTGCAGTTGCTTGCCCTGGATTATTCGAACTACGAAGTGATTGCGGTTGATGATCGCTCGACCGACCGCACCGGCGAGATCATGGAAGCAGTGGCTGCATCGTGTGGCGCGGACACTTCTGTCCGCGTGCCGACAGCTCTTGTACTGGCGACAGAAGCGGACAGGAGTGTCCGCTCCACACGGCTGAAGATCATACATGTGTCGGAACTCCCGTCGGGATGGTTGGGGAAAACCCATGCGATGTGGACGGCGGGCCAGATAGCAACGGGGGATTGGCTGCTCTTCACCGACGCCGATGTGCTATTTAAGCCCGATTCGCTGAGGCGCGCCGTCGCCTATGCCGAAGCCGAGCGTGCCGATCACGTCGTGCTTTTCCCGCGGATGATCATGAAGCGACCGAGCGAAAGAATGATGATCGCCTTTTTCCAGGCGCTTTTCGTCTTCGGACACCGTCCTTGGAAAGTGGCCGATCCGAAAGCGCGCGATCACATGGGCGTGGGCGCTTTCAACATGGTCCGGCGCTCAGTCTATGAAGCGGTGGGAACGTATCGCGCCTTGCGCATGGAAGTGGTCGACGACATGAAGCTCGGCAAGGTGGTTAAGAACGCCGGATTCGCCCAGCGCAACGTTTTTGGCGAAGACCTGATTTCGCTTCATTGGGCCAAAGGCGCGTTTGGAATCGTCAACAATCTCACCAAGAACTTCTTCGCCGTACTTTCTTTTCAATGGTGGCGAACCGTGATTTCCATTTTCGGCTTGGGCTTTCTGAATCTCGGGCCATTTCTTGGCGTTTTGCTTGCCCATGGATGGGCGCGAGTCCCTTATGTCATTGCGCTGGTTTCACTGTTTGGGATTTATTACGGGATGTCGGTCAGATCGGCAGTCCCATGCTATTACTTTTTTCTGCATCCGGTGAGCACCACCCTGTTTGTATACAGCCTGCTGCGGTCGATGCTTCACACATTCTGGAACGATGGAATTGTGTGGCGAGGAACCAGGTATCCGCTGGAGGAACTGCGCAAGGGGATGGTGTGAAGTTCGCAATTGCGCTCATTGATCATTTGAACATCTGGGTGGATCCTACTGCGGCTCGCCTGACTCTTCGATCGGAACCGGCGCCTCTTCTTTAACGTGCTTCGCCTTGGGAGTTTTTTCACGCTTTGCCTTCGTTGCGTTGCGGCCGGCGCGTTCTACATCGTATTCGGTGGGTACCATAGGAAATAATAAGAAGGCGCCTTCGCCGAGTTGTTTGGAGCGGCGCAAGATGATCTCGGCTCGCCCATCATAGTCCTGGATGGTTCCCTTAATCTCGATCTGTTGCCCTTCGAGCTGGCGCACGTCACCCATCTTCTTGAGGTCGGCGGGAAACACAACCACCGTGAAGGGACAGGCTTTCGGCCGTTTGCAGAAGTTGAGCACAGTCACCCCCTTGGTGCCAGTCTCCACGTGCAATACGGTTCCACGGACGCATTGGCTTGCCCCCACGTGCTTGCTTGCCTCGTCGAATGACACGCAGTCGTGCGCGGGAATATTGCCAGCCGCGGCCGTCGTGCTCATCGCAAAAATAATCAGTGAGAAGAAAAGTGGCGGGAGAAAACGCATATGGACTGAGGCGGCGAGAAGTGCGCCCTCAGTTTTGATTGTAGGTCTGGAGGAGAGAAACGGAGCTCATCTTCGGAGGAATTTTCGCGCCGCCGTTCCAAAAAAGGAACCCAGCTTCGGCGTTAGAAGGTGCAGTGCCGGGGACGAGCCCCGGCTAGCCACATTTTCAAGCACCGCATCGGTTATTTCGTGAACGACTTCACCGCGCCCGCTTCGTCTTCTTTCACGTCGAAGACAGTGTAGAGCTTTGTGATTTGCAGCAGGTCGTGGACTTTCTTGGTGAGGTTGAGCAGCTTGAGTTCGCCGCCTTGATTCTTGGCAGTAGTAAACGCGCTAACCAGCTCGCCGATGCCGGAGCTGTCGATATAGTTCACGTCGCCGAGGTTGAGCAGAATCTTTTTCTGTCCCTTGGAAAGCAGGTCGCGCACGGTTTCGCGCAACACTACGCTGCCTTCGCCGAGGGTGATGCGGCCGCTGAGATCGACAATCGTGACACCATCCACCTGTCGAGTGCTGGACTTCATTGTCACTGAGGAGCCTCCTTGGAGTCCGCGGGGTTGCCGTGGACGTGCTTGATCATTATAAGTTCGGTGCCCGTTTGCGAGGGGTGGATTTCCACCTCATCCATGAATGAGCGTATCAGGAAAATACCACGCCCCGAGGTTTTCATCAGATTCTCGGGCGCCAGTGGGTCGGGAATCTTGCTGGCGTCGAGGCCTTTGCCTTGATCTTTAATGACGATGACCAAGTCGCGAGTCGTGCGTTCAAACGCCAATGTAACCTTCTTGCTCGGGTCGTAGGCATTGCCATGCAACACCGCGTTCACCGCCGCTTCGCGCACCGCCATGGAGATCTTCATGACCTCCTCATCGTCAAAACCGGCCTCGGTCGCCATCCGGCCAGCCGTTTCTTCGGCACTGTTCACCGTCTCCAGGGTCGAATCGAGCGTATAGGAGACGCGGTCTGCGGTCATAAAGTAAATGATTCCTGAGCCCGTCGTGAGTCTGTTCGCCTCGTTTGCAGCGGTGACAAAGGGCTTCACCGTACGTCCCAAACGTGGATCATGCGCGAATTGAGAGTTTGCCTGTAGGGCTAAGAAAAGTCAACGCGATACCGCGATCGCACACGGCTCGAAGCTGATTTGAAACGCTACAGCCAAAAAAGGGATACCGCGTTCGCGTTTGGATCTCCCGCATCCAATAGACGAAGTGCACAACAGGAGCACACGACGGGAGTACTAGAATGCACGCTAGTCATGCAAGGGAAATGGCAAAAGTCAGCCGCCAGTATTTAGGCCACATTCCGATTCCGTATGGATGCCTGACGGTCGCGGCCCTCGCTGTCGCAGCTCTAACTCTGCTAGTCGTTTCCTCATTCGCCATCGGATCGGCGATCTTGAAGTAGCCGCGAAGGGAATGCCCTCAAGGCTGCGCAAGATGTCTTCTACGAGGCAGCTCGATAAAGGCAGAACTTGAAATCCTCGTTATCGACAATTTTCTCCAGAAATCTGGCCGATGCGAAGAGTTGCTGTTGCTCCAGCGTAGGGGCGACGTACGCGACGTAGAGCGGACGGGGCGATGCGAGCAGCGACCGCTCAATCCCCGCCAAGGCCATCGCCAGCACACGGATGCGGCACGGATGAAAGAAAAACAGCACCGACGCTTCCGGAGGCAATGCATAGTCCACGAAGTCCGTGTTCACAGACTGGATGTCGGAACACGTCTGAGCCGGAGAACGATAGCGTCGTATATTCTCTTCAGCGGTCCGGTGCAGCTCCGGTGAGAACTCCAGGCCTATGATCCGTTTGAATGGATAGTCGGACGCCAGGAGCAGGGCGCGTCCCTTTCCAGAGCCAAAATCAATGAATGTGAAGTCGTCGAATGCGATATCAAAGTTGGCCATCACGCATTCGAAGCGCTCGGGACTGATCGCCAAATAATCATTCCCGTCGATCCAGTTCGGGCCGGGAATGTCGAGATCGCTGAGATAGGTCCATCCTCCGAAGCCGCCTTCCGTGTCGACTCCATACTTATGGTCAAACTCGCTGACCAGATCGTCCGGACGCAGCGACTTGGCCGCGCAGTATTCTTTAAAAAGATGAATAGGCAAGAGAACGCTCCGGCAGAGGCTGGTAACGAGGCCGCGCTCTCGCAAGGACTTCTTGATCCGGGGAATCACCGTTCTGATTACTCTTGGCATTGCACTGACTTTCCTATTCCAAGACCGAGTTACGCACTTGCGCCCCGCACCGCTGCGAAGAACCGCTCCAGCTTGCCCACATCCAGCTCGCCGTCGGTGCGCACGCCCGAACAAACATCGACTCCGAACGGACCCACTGCCTGGATTGCATCGGCCACATTTTCTGGCGTAAGTCCTCCCGCGAGGAATAGCGGGATATCGATACGTTCCCGGATCTTGCGACTGAGCGTCCAATCATGCGTCCTGCCCGTGCCGCCTAATTCCTTGACCGCAAGTTTCGGATTGCCGGAGTCGAGCAGAATAGCATCGACATGTGGCGCGACCCGCTCGGCCTCCGCGACCGATTCCGGGCCGGTCACGTGAATAACCTGAACCACGGAAATTCCCGGCAATGCCGCTTTGAGGTCGCGGTGCGCGCCGTGTGTCAGATGATCGCAGAGCTGGATCGTATTCGTGCGGCAAAAGTGCTGCTGCTCGATGATCTCGGCGATGCTCTGTCGTGAAGTCAGCAGGAATGTTCCAATCGCGGGCGGAACCGTCGCCGCAATTTCGGCGATGCGTTCATCGCTGATGACCCCCGGCCCGCTGGGCATGTGGGAGACTAGCCCAAGCGCCGACGCGCCAGCCTCAATGGCCAAGGCAGCTTCGTCAATGCTGCCGATGCAGCAGATTTTGACTCGGGGGTTGCGGATCGACCTCATTGAATCATGGAATCCATTGAATCATTTAATCATTGAGTCGTTGAGAGATTAGGGGACACGGAGCCGCGCAGTTTCCAATGACTTAATGATTCAATGTCTAAATGATTCAATGACTCACTCGCCGTAGGGAACCCAGATATTCTTAACCTGGGTAGCGTGCTCGAGAAACCAGCGCCCCTCGGCCAGTTTCGGGTTGAACCAGTCGATGGCGCGGCCTTCATTCGTCCACACCTGCTTCAGATTGCCAACCGACATCGCCTTAGCGGCCGCCGCGCTGGCCTCATCGCCAAAGCACCAGATGGCATCGACGTCGTCGTGTTCGGCGAGAGTCTTCAAAAGTTGCGAGGCGTAGCCGGTCACAATATTCACCGCGCCGCCAGGCAGATCGCTGGTATCGAAGAGCTGGTAAAGATCGCCGGTGATCAGCGAATAAGTTTCGGAAGGCACAGCGACCACCGTGTTCCCCATCGCAAGCGCCGGCATCACGACAGAAATAAATCCGAGCAGCGGCGCCTCGCGCGGGCAAATCACACCGACTGTCCCAATCGCCTCATTCATCGCGATCGCAACATTGCGGAATGGAGGATTGTGCACCGCGCCGTCAAACTTGTCGGCCCAGGCCGCATATGAGAAGATGCGCTCAATGCTGAGCTCCACTTCCGCGGCAGCCTGCTTTTCGCCCACCGAGTCGGCAAGCCGCCGTGCAATTTCGTTGCGCCGCTGCGCAAGATTCTCCGCGCAATAATAAAGAACCTGGGCGCGATTGTGCGCCGTGGCCTTCGCCCATCCGCTGGCTTTCCGCGCCGCTTCCACAGCGTTGCGAATGTCTTTGCGATTGCCGAGCGGGGCTTCGCCCAGTAGCCGACCGTCGGAGGCTCGCACCTCCATGCTGTAACCGGAATCGGGCCGCGCCTGCTTGCCTCCGATGTAAAGTTTCACGGTGCGGTCGATTGCGGGAGGAGGGCCCTCGTCGGCTCTTTGCGAATTGTCCGAAGCTTCGTCCAATTTGGATTCGTGCGCTTGCGTTTTTTCTGCGGGCAGCATCGGCGCATTTTTGAACCACGCCGGCTCCATGTATTCGAGTAAGCCTTCGCGTCCGCCCTCGCGTCCGTAGCCACTTTCGCGGTAGCCGCCAAAGCCGCAGGTGGCGTCAAACAGATTCGTGCAATTTACCCATACCACTCCCGCCTTGATTTGCGACGCAACGTGCAGCGCGACGTTGATGCTTTCGCTCCAAACGCAGGCGGCCAATCCATAAACCGTATTGTTCGTCAATTCGACTGCCTCTGACGGCGTGCGGAAGGTCATCGCCGCCAGCACCGGTCCAAAAATTTCCCGTTGCGCGACAATCGACGTCGGATGCACATTGCTCAACAGCGTCGGCGGATAATAAAAGCCGCGCGACGGCAACGCGATTTGCGGCTGCCAGCAAGTGGCTCCATCGGCCACGCCTTGATCGACCAGCTTGCGAATGCGATCAAGCTGCACGCCGGCGACGATTGCTCCAATGTCGATCGCCTTGTCGAGCGGCGCGCCGACCCGCAGCGTGCTCATGCGATCCTGAATCTTGGCGATGAGCACTTCGGCGATGCTCTCCTGCATCAGAAGGCGCGAGCCGGCGCAACATACCTGCCCCTGATTGAACCAGATTCCGTCGACTAAGCCTTCGACGGTGCTGTCGAGGTCAGCATCTTCGAAGACGATGAATGGAGACTTTCCGCCAAGCTCAAGCGAGAGGCGCTTGTGGCTCGTAGCCGTGGCGGCGCGAATCGCGCGTCCGACTTCGGTCGAGCCGGTGAAGGCGATCTTGTCGACATCAGGATGTTTGACCAGCGCCTCACCGGTTGAGCCGTCTCCGCTAACGATATTGACTACTCCGGCGGGCAAGCCAGCCTCCTGACAGATTTCGGCGAAGACGAGCGCGGTGAGCGGCGTGAATTCGGCTGGCTTCAGAACGACGGTGTTGCCGGTCGCGAGAGCGGGCGCAATCTTCCACGCCAGCATCAACAGCGGGAAATTCCACGGAATGATCTGGCCGACGACTCCGCAGGGGACGTATTCGGGAAATTCCTGATTGAGAAGTTGCGCCCAACCTGCGTGATGATAGAAATGCCGCGCCACGAGCGGTATATCGATATCGCGGCTTTCCCGGATGGGCTTGCCGTTGTCCATCGTCTCGAGAACCGCTAACAGCCTCGAATGTTTCTGCACCAGCCGGGCGATGGCGTAGAGATAACGTGCGCGCGCGTGCGGAGTGAGTGCCTGCCATCCCGATGAGGCCGCTCGCGCGGCTTTGACGGCGGCGGCAACGTCGGCCGCCGAGCCCTGCGCGACCGAAGCGAGTTTCTCTCCATTGGAAGGATCGACAGTATCGAAGTATTCTCCCGCCGCGGGCGCCTGCCATTGGCCGCCGATGAAATGCTGGAGGCGATGGCCATGACGCTCCAGCCAGGCTAACGCCTCTTTCGAATCTTCCGGAGCGGGGCCGTACTCCATGCTCACAAACTTTTCAGCAATGCTCATTGGCGATGGCTCGATTCTTGCTTAATTTCAATTGTCATCCTGAGCGAAGCGAAGGACCTGCTGTCTCGCAGGACTAGCAAAAAACAGGTCCTTCGCTCCCCACCCCAACGCGCCAAAAGCCGGCGCGCTGGGACCCCGGTACGCTCAGAATGACAAATTATCTATTTACGCACGAATACTGTTTCACGCGATTGGATGCCGATAGTCCGCCGAGTACCGTCCGGTCGCATAGTGGTCCAGTTGCCGCTCAATGTCGCCTAACAATCCGCTGGCGCCGAAGCGAAACATTTCCGCGCGCAGCCACGATGGGCCGAGCTCTTCTTTAATCATCGCCAGCCAGTCAATCGACTGTTTCGCCGTGCGGATGCCGCCCGCCGGTTTGAAACCTACCGCCATTCCAGTTTGCTGCGCGTATTCGCGGATGGCACGCGTCATTACCAATCCAACCGGCAAAGTCGCGTTCGTTGGCTCTTTGCCCGTCGAAGTCTTGATGAAGTCAGCGCCTGCCATCATCGCAACCACACTCGCCCGCGCCACGTTGCGCAGGGTGAGCAGGTCGCCGGTGCCTAGGATGACTTTCATGTGCGCTGATCCGCAGGCTTGTTTGAACGCCGCTACTTCGTCATAGAGCGCCTGCCAGCGGCCGCCGAAAACATGTGCACGGGTGATCACCACATCGATCTCATGAGCGCCAGCCTCGACCGATCGGCGAATCTCGTTGACTCGTTCCGCCAGTGGAGACAGGCCAGCAGGGAAGCCAGTTGACACGGCAGCGACATGGATTCCGCTGCCTTCTAGCGCGTGCAGAGCAGTCTCCACAAACGTGTGATAGACGCAGATGGCCGCCACTTTAATTTGTAGCTCTTCGATGCCAAGCTTTTTTTCTAGGTCCGGCTGAATCGGATGCCGCCCCTTCGCGCACAGACGGCGCACCCGCTCATCGGTGTCGTCGCCGGAGAGGGTC
>JBEKXO010000152.1:0-11259 GCA_049511995.1 Terriglobales bacterium | reverse complement strand
GCAGCAGTCCTTAATGACCGCCAGACGGAAATCGGCGTCGGCTGCTTCGACCAGAGTGGAGAGGACAACGCCGCTGGTGGCAATGCCGTAGAGAACCAGCGTGTCAATGTCATTGGCGCGGAGGATCATGGCGAGGTCGGTGCCGGTGAAGGCACTGACGCGATGCTTGGTGATAACAATTTCGCCCTCTTTCGGCGCGATAACCGCGGGGATCGCTCCGAGCGGTTCCTGAAACAACTTCTGATGCTGTGGTGAAGATTTAATGGCGCCAAAGAGAACGTTTCGAGAACTGACCTCGGGGAGTCCGGGACGAAAGCTAACTTGGACATGGATAACGGTCATTCCGGTAGCACGCGCGTGATTGAGGACGCTTGCGGCACGCGTCAGGAAGGCGTCTTTGTCGTCTTTGGTGTAGATGGAAACGATACCGGTTTGGCAATCCATGCTGAGGACGGCGCTGTGAGCCGGATAGATCGGTGATGTAGCAATCACATTGCATCCTATGCGGCAGAAGGGTTCCTGCCCAATTCAATCAGATGGGGAGCCTGCTGTGCAGATGCGGCAGGCTTTGATTCTCATGATGTTTAATGACGTTCACCGCTCTGCGGAGATGTGGGCCCCTTCGCTATAAGACTTTCGCAGAGGGGTGAACGCCCTACTTTGCCTAACCAACCATCAGAACACCTGCGGGACAGAGGATTGGGTAAGCCAGCGCTGGCGGCGTTGAGGTTTACTTGCCAGCGCTGCTCGCCGACGAAGCCGCCGACATCGAGTGCATCTGAACCAGGCCAATTCCTATGCCGCCGATTGCCCCCGCCAGTAACCCGAGCAATACGAGCATTGGTATGCTCTCAAGAATTGATTTTTTCGTCTTCGCCATTCGATATTCTCCCCACCGTAGATCGAAATTCTTGCCTGCCTGATTTTAGCATTTGCGCTTCCATTTGCGGCTTACCGAGGTACCGTAACTAACTGTGGATAATAGATTTGGCGCAAAATTTGCCGCCGGCGGCCAGGCGAGTGCATAGTTTTTCACCTAAAAGGCCTCGCGCGGAAGAAAAGGATCCCGGCTTGGCCCACCGACCTTTTGCGACCTTAGGCGCCACTCGACGAAAGGCGGCCGTCAACCTATTATTGAAATTCATCTGATAGGAACTTATTTGAGAGGACTTCATGACCGAACCAACCTATGAAGAATTGAAAGCTCGCCTTGCCGATCTGGAAAAACAGGTAGAGACGAAGAAAAAACCCGGCACCATCGACTTCCGCGTCAGCGAAAAGGGCGGCGTCAGCGTGTACGGACTGGGCCGCTTTCCCGTTACGCTTTATTACGAACAATGGACGAAGTTGTTGAATGCCGTGCCGGAGCTTAAAGCTTTCATCGAAGAAAACAAGAGCAAGCTCAAGCTGAAAGAGGGGTAACGAGAACTGCTTAGGGTGGTGGCCTCAACCTGTTCAAGTTGAGGGGACCTCGGCGGCAGTCCGGCATGCTGTCAAGTCGAATCCTGCAAGTTGACGGCACGTACCATACGTGATACACGTATAGTACGTGATATGGCAGTCTCTCGACAAAACGTCACCATAAGTCTTACTCGCCAAGCCTTGCAGAAAGCGAAAGTTCTCGCGGCGCAGCGTTCCACTTCAATTAGCGGTCTGCTTGCCCAGCAGATCGAAATTCTCGTGGGGGAAGAGGAAGCCTACGAGCAAGCGCACCGGCAAGCCATGGCGCTGCTTGAAGCGGGCTTTTCCATGGGTGGAGTAATCCGCGCCAAGCGAGACGAGTTGCATGAGCGCTAAGATATTCGTCGATTCGAACATTTTGATTTACGCTCACGACCGCGACGCAAAATCCAAACAAGTGGTGGCCAAAGGGGTGCTCGCCGAGCTTTGGTCCGAGCGCACGGGCGTCCTAAGCGTGCAAGTCCTACAGGAGTTCTACGTCAATGTAACCCGGAAAATTGCGGCACCGATTTCCAAGGCTGCTGCTCGCATGGTGGTGAATAGCTATATGATCTGGTCCGGGGAAACTACTCCGGCTGAAATCTCATTGGCCTTTCAAATCGAGGACCAATCGCGGATCGGATTTTGGGACGCCTTAATCGTTGCGTCTGCGCTAAGACACGGAGCTGCCCGCATTCTCTCGGAAGATCTAAATGCAGGACAAATGATAGCTGGCGTGAAAATAGAAAATCCTTTTCGCAGGTAGAAACTGGTGCGCCCGGAGAGAATCGAACTCCCAACCTCTTGGTTCGTAGCCAAGCACTCTATCCAATTGAGCTACGGGCGCATGCTTTGCGGAATTGCGTCTTTGAATTATAGCGGAAGCGATTCGTTTCGCCCAAGTCCGGCCGTGAGATTTCACCTAGGGAAAAACCTGAGGCGTAAAAGTTTCCCGCCCGAGCGCAAAAGCTACGCGGCCAGGCGCTTCCTCAGTACACATTCACAATGTGTTAGCGATGGCATTCGACATGCTCTTATTTAGGCAAGACGAAGTGGCGCGCAACGGGGCATTTGGGAATCACTTCGGCCAGAGGTCTTTCCGAATGCCCCCTTGCAAAACTCCGTTTGTCACCAACTTGCACTCCGCTCGGTTTCCGACCTCCCCGAAAATCCTCTCCCCGATTGAGGATTACTGGAAGCGGGGCGGAGTGCTACTAACTTTCTCCTCACCGTAACTTCCCCCCCTCTAGCGTGTACCACCGCGGGGTTTACGCCAATGCCAACTGCTCCTGCACGTCGATGCCCGCCTGACGCAACAAGCGGGCTACTGCGTCGCCTTTTAACCGCGACGCGTCGAAGAGCACGCGCACGGTCCGCTCCTTCTCGTTGAACTGTATGCGCTGTATGCCATACACCTCGCGGACGGTGTCGATCGCCCGCAACTCAGCTTCTCCCGGCGGAGTCTGGTAGCGGTAGGCGGCTTCAAGGTACGTCATTTCACTCTCCCACGAAAAAAGTTCGAAGTTAACCCTTTGAGTATCTAATAACCGAAGGATTCCGCCAAGCAGACATCGCCAAGCTCACGTAGCGTTAGGCGCCTGACCTGTCCTCACCGAGTGCAACTCGGCGCTCGATCGGCGATCGCGAGGAGGCTCGATATAAACTGCGAAAGGCGACGCCAGTGAAACTCGTGACGAAACTATGGACCACTCCGATCTCGTAAACACTGCGAACGCCGCCCCGGCTCCAAGCCGAGTGCCAGCAAAAGATCCGGTCTGCGGCATGAACGTAAATCCGGGGACTGCACGCTACAAATTTCCCTATCAGGGCAAAGAATATTTTTTCTGCTCCGCCGGGTGCCTTGCTAAATTCCAGACTGATCCGGAGAAGATTCTCTCGTCACCACCGCAGCCCATGACGATGAGGATGTCATCAGGGTTCGTGTCGCTCGGTGCGGCGCCGAGTTCTCTAAAGACGATGGCGCCGGAGACCGCGAGCGCGACGGTTTCAACAGCGAAAACGGCGAAGGTCGGCCCGGCCTATATCTGCCCGATGTGCCCCGAAGTGCGGGAACCTGCTCCGGGCCCGTGCCCGACGTGCGGCATGGCGTTGGATCCCGAATCGCCTGCGCTTCCGGCCACAACCACCGAATACAACTGCCCCATGCATCCGGAGGTCGTTAGAAAGGAGCCGGGCAGTTGTCCCATATGCGGGATGGCCCTCGAGCCACGCACAGTGACGGTCGAAGAAGAGAATCCCGAACTGCGCGACATGACGCGCCGCTTCTGGATCAGCCTGGCTCTGACCGCGCCGTTGCTCGCGATTGCTATGGGCGGCATGTTCGCGCCGCGCCTCTCTATGGGGTCGCCGTGGAGCTCGATGCTGCCATGGCTTGAGCTCTTTCTTGCAACGCCCGTCGTCCTGTGGGCCGGATGGCCCTTCTTTCAGCGCGGATGGGCCTCAGTCGTCCATCGCAGCACCAACATGTTTACGTTGATCGCCATGGGCACAGGAGTCGCCTACCTCTATAGCGTAGTGGCAACGTTATTTCCGCAGATATTTCCGTCGTCGTTCCGTAGCATGGCGAATCGACCCGATGTGTATTTCGAGGCGGCGGCGGCAATCGTTACGCTCGTATTGCTTGGCCAGGTTTTGGAACTCCGCGCCCGCAGCCGCACATCAAGCGCGATTCGCGCGCTGCTCGATTTGAGTCCAAAGATGGCGCGTTTGATGGCCGAGGATGGATCGGAGCGCGATATCCCCCTCGCCGACGTGAAGCCGGGCGACCGCCTCCGCGTTCGCCCCGGAGAAAAAATTCCCGTCGACGGCGTGGTGCTCGACGGATTGAGCGCGGTTGACGAATCAATGATCACCGGCGAGCCGCTACCGGTGAAGAAAGTTGCCGGATCTCGCCTAATCGGCGCCACCATCAATCGCATGGGCGGCGCGCTAGTCATGCGAGCCGAGCGGGTGGGCAGCGAAACCATGCTGGCGCAGATCGTCCAGATGGTCAGCCGGGCGCAGCGCACACGCGCGCCGATTCAACGCTTAGCCGACAAAGTCGCTGGCTGGTTTGTTCCTGCAGTGATAGCGATTGCGGCGCTGACATTCATCGTGTGGGCAACCATCGGACCGCAGCCGCGCCTGGCGCACGCCATCGTCAATGCGGTAGCGGTGCTGATCATCGCGTGCCCGTGCGCCCTCGGCCTCGCGACGCCAATGGCAATCATGGTCGGCACTGGCTGCGGCGCTCACGCCGGCGTGCTCATAAAAAGTGCTGAAGCATTGGAGACTCTGGAAAAAGTTGACACGATTGTTGTCGATAAGACCGGCACACTTACGGCAGGCTTGC
The DNA here is from genome assembly GCA_049511995.1 of Terriglobales bacterium. Taxonomy (GTDB): domain Bacteria; phylum Acidobacteriota; class Terriglobia; order Terriglobales; family Acidobacteriaceae; genus Acidiflorens. The sequence continues at coordinate 6,467 of JBEKXO010000152.1, read as the reverse complement.
CCAGTGTAGTTGGCATTTCTGTCGAAGGAAGTTTGCGGCCGGAGGCGGCCGGAGTCCGAACGCCCGAACAAGAAAAGGCGGACGAACTGTTGCGCCTGGCCGCCAGCCTCGAGCGCGTGAGCGAACATCCGCTGGCCTCGGCCATTGTCGCCGCCGCAAGGCAGCGCGATCTCAAACTCTCCGAGCCGTCGGAGTTTGCAAACGAAGTGGGCAAAGGTGTTCACGGCACGGTGGATGGCAAAAAGATCGCGGTGGGTAACGGCGCCCTGATGGTTCTGGTGGGAGCATTCGACCGACCAGATATGCCAGTTCTGCACGCCAAGAGAGAGGACATAACGAACCTGCTGGTAGCGATTGACGGCAAATATGCGGGAGTGTTGAGCGTGGCCGATCCGGTCAAGGATACGACGCCGTCCGCAATTCGCGAACTGAAGAAGCAGGGAATTCGCATCGTGATGCTCACCGGCGACAATCAAGGCACTGCCGCGGAGATCGCTCAACTGCTCGGGATCGATGAATTTCAAGCCGAGGTTTTGCCCGCGCAAAAAGCCGAGATCGTCAAGAGTCTTCAGCAGGAAGGGCGCATCGTCGCCATGGCCGGCGACGGCATCAACGACGCTCCCGCGCTCGCCCAGGCAAATGTCGGAATCGCCATGGGCACCGGAACCGACATCGCCATCGAGAGCGCAGGAATCACCCTGCTTAAAGGAGACCTTGAAGGAATTCTACGGGCCCGTAAACTAAGCCGCGCCACGATGCGCAACATCCGTCAGAATCTTTTCTTCGCGTTTCTCTACAACTCGATTGGAGTGCCGATCGCCGCCGGCGTTCTCTATCCGTTCTTCGGCGTGCTGCTGAGCCCCATCCTGGCGGCAGCCGCCATGAGCTTCAGTTCCGTGTCCGTCATCACCAATTCGCTGCGATTGCGAAATGTAAAACTTTAGAAGGCAGGTCTGAGGTGACAGGTCGCAGGTTAAAGGAAAAACGAAGGTTTTGCCTTTCCTGCTGTTCCTGCCACCTGCCTTCCTGCAACTGCCCTAGAACCAGTCTCATAAATACCTGACGGCTGGAAATGGTGCATTCTGTAGGTCGCTCTGTGCGACTCCCCACGCACCATGGCAGATCTTCTGGGGGTTGATCGGCCATTCTCGCGGGTTGTGGAGAAGCGCATCGCCGCCCGTTACGATAAATGCGGCGCATCCCGGTGGCTCCGAATCTCTTCCTGATTGCTTCCACCTGCGGTTTTCTCATCTTTACTCTGTGAGGATTTTGATGAAGCCTTTGCTCTGTGTTCTCTCTGTTGTGCTTGCGTTTGGCGGTCTTGGCTCGCAGACGCATGTCTGGCAGCCGTCGGCGGGGCATGTGCAGGTGGCGATATGGCCGGGCACGCCGCCTGATCCGCAGCCGGTTGCGGGGCCGGAGTTTGCTGAGATGACGGCAAAGCCGTGGATGGATTCCGGCAGGCCGGCGACTGGGGTGAGCAACGTCACGCGGCCTACGATGACGGTCTATTCGCCAAATGGAAAGAATACGGGCGCTGCGGTTGTCGTCTTCCCAGGTGGCGGCTATCAGGGTCTTGCCATCGATCTTGAAGGTACCGAGGTCTGTGACTGGCTGACGGCAAGAGGGATCACGTGTGTGCTATCGAAATACCGTGTGACGGATGTGGGGCCGTATCCGAAATCGGGACCGTATCCGGAATCACCGATGGCGTTGGAAGATGCGCAGAGGACTGTGGGGCTGGTGCGCTTGCACGCGGCAGAGTGGCACATCGATCCACACAAGATTGGTGTGCTTGGGTTTTCGTCCGGCGGGCATCTATCGGCAGCGATCAGCAATCATTTCGATCACCGCTTGTACCCGGCCGTAGATGCGGCCGACAAAGAGAGCTGCCGTCCCGATTTTGCGGTGGCTATTTACCCGGGGCATCTGTCGCTCTCCGCAGCGCAATGGGATGCTAAACAGGGTGTCAAGAAGTTTGTGGTTCCCCATCCAGCAAATGCAGATAGAGGGCTTGCCTTGAACCCCGATCTGCATGTCACGCGCCAAACGCCTCCCACGTTCTTGTTGCAGGCGGAAGATGACCACGTGGACAACGTAAACGACTCGCTGGCGTACTACATTGCGCTAAAGAACGCGGGGGTTCCCGTGGAAATGCATTTGTACGCGCAGGGCGGGCATGCGTTCGGGCTGCGGCGCACGAAGTCTCCGATAACCGGATGGCCTCAGTTGGTGGAGACGTGGCTGGGGACGATTGGGATGATTTCGGAGTAGGTACTCTAGGATCGCGTACCACGAAGCGGGTCTGGATGCAGTTTCATAAATGCCATTGCTGGAACCGGCGGTGACAGGTCTGGAAAGGCGGATATCTTTCGGGCAGTTCACGCCACTGCGCCCCCGTGCCCAACACCCAGAGCACACCACGCAGGACGGCGCGTGTCTCGTGCCATGGACGACCACGCTTATCGGCGCGGCGTAGCGGCCGCAGCACCGGCTCCACTAGTGCCCACTGTTCATCGGTCAGATCCCAACGGCCACGCATCGGCGCAATCAGAGATCAGCAGAGCGTCTCCAGAATGCCTTCAAAGCGGGTTTGACCTATTTATGAGACTGGTTCTAGAGCTTGTTGAGGTAATCGGTAATCTCCGGACTCGTCCAATCCACCGGGCCGATAAATTTTCGCTGGATGATCCCCTTGCGATCGATGACGTAGGTTTCGGGCCAGCCAAAGGTGCCGTAGAGGGTAGACGCCTTCTTCGCCTCGTCGCGCACCGTGACCATGTTCACTTTGTATTCTTTGAGAAATTTGTGATAGGCGTCGTCATCCGCGTCGATGCTTACGGCCAGCACCACCACGCCTTTATCTTTGAAGCGCGTCTGCATCCGCACCATCGAGGGTGTCTCTTCAATACACGGCGGGCACCATGTTGCCCAGAAATTCAGCAGCACTACCTGTCCGCGAAACTGGCTGAGCGTGATCTGGTGGTCGGAATCCTGCAAGGTAAAATCAGGGGCATTCGATCCGATGCGCGCAGGATGGCTGCCGCTATAGCATCCGATCGACGCGGCCAACAATCCAATCGCCAGGGACGTGAAAAGCGGCGTGGCAACAAGCGTTCGTCTCACACCCATATAATAACGAATAACTGATGGACAGTTCACTTCCAGCCGCGTCGCCCCGACCCGAAACCCGTGGGAGCCCGATCCCGGAGGTTTCGATCATCATTCCCGCCCGCAACGAAGAGGCGAATCTGGCGGCATGTCTCACTTCGCTGAGCGGCCAAAGCGGCGTGCCATTCGAAATCATCGTGGTCGACGACGGCTCTACCGATCGCACTCGCGAGATCGCGCAAAGCTTTGCCGAAGTGCAAGTGATTTCCCCCGCTTCGCTGCGTGAGAATTGCACGGGAAAGAATAACGCGCTGATTGCCGGAGCGAAAATAGCATGCGCACCCTGGCTACTCTTCACGGACGCTGACACCGTGCACCAGCCCGGCTCGCTGGCACGAGCGCTTGCAGAAGCGAAGAGGGAGGAAGCCGATCTGGTCTCCTACTCGCCTAAGCAAATAGCAATCAGCTTCACCGAACGCGCCGTCATGCCGATTATCTTTGCCGAATTGGCGGCCCGGTATCCGCCGCATAAGGTTCGCGATCAGAATTCGAAGATCGTGGCGGCCAATGGCCAGTACATCATGGTATGCCGCGCGGCCTATGACGCGGTCGGAGGTCATGCCGCTGTGGCGACAGAAATACTCGAAGATGTGGCGCTGGCGCGGCTCTTTCGCAGCGCGGGCTTCAAGGTTTACTTTCGGTATGCGGCAGATGCAGTCCAGACGCGAATGTATCGTAACTGGGCGCAGCTTCGCGAAGGATGGACCAAGAACCTGGCGCTATTGTTTCCGCGACCGGAATTCCTTGCATTCCAGGCCATGGCTTGGTGGTTGGCAGCCTGGGGAGCGCTCATCTTCGCGGTGTTTGCGTTCTCCGGCCATCGACACCTGAACATGGTGTTTGCCGCCGTATGGCTGCTGGCGTATCTGCGAATCAGTACAGCGCGAAGTTCTCCGCTGAACAATCTGTTAGCAATTGCGACGGGTCCGACGATTTTCGCTTATTTGCTGATGCGCTCGAAGCGGGCCCACGCCCAAGGGCAGGTATCATGGAAGGGTCGACTTTACGGAACATCCGGACGCGATGAAGGCGCGCGCGATGGAAAGCAGCCGGCAAAATGCATCTCGCGATCCGAGGAGCAAGACTTAGAACTAAGAGCGGACAACTGAAAGCTGAGAACTGATCTTCATGGTTTACCTCACCCGCAAAGCAGAATTTTCGGCTGCGCACTATTACCACAATCCGGAATTCTCGCCCGACGAAAACCAGCGCGTCTTCGGCAAATGCAATAATCCGAATGGCCACGGCCACAACTACACCCTCGAAGTGACTGTGAAAGGCGCGGTCGACCCGAAGTCGGGATTTGTAGTCGATCTCAAGCAATTAAAAGATGTGATGAGCAGGGAAGTGCTCGATGCGCTCGACCATCGCTTCCTCAATAAAGAGGTGCCGGAGTTTTTCTCGAAGATTCCAACGACCGAAAATCTAGCTATCGTCATCTGGCAGCGGCTCGCTCCAAAGCTCGCTGCCGCGCAGTTACATCGAGTACGCGTCTATGAAACTCCCGATCTTTTTGTCGATTTCTATGGTGAGCCATGAAGGCGCACCTCACCCGCCGCTACCTATTTTCCGCGTCGCATCGTTTGCACAGTGACGAAATGTCGGAAAACGAAAACCGCGCCACTTATGGCAAGTGTAATAATCCTTACGGGCATGGCCATAACTACATGGTCGAGGTCACAGTGAGCGGCCCGGTCGACGATCAGACCGGCATGGTCTGCAACCTGATTGATCTGGATGGCTTTGTGCGCAACGATATCATCGAACGCTACGATCATCAGAATCTGAATCTGTTGCCAGAATTCGCGAATGAGGTTCCGACCACAGAAAACCTGTGCGTTTCGATTTACGAAATAGTGAAGCGCGGCTTCGATAAGGCTCATCTAGAGAAGGTACGCATTGAAGAGACGATGATGAATTCGTTTGAATATTGCGGGGAAGACGGTCGTTAGTCGATGGTCGACAGTCGTTGGCAAAGAAGGCCTATCCGCGCGAACATCTGCGCGAACGACGAACGACAGACGACCAACGACTAGACATTATGAAAACTCCAGCCGACCTGTCCACCACCCTGACCAGCGCCACCTATGAAGAACTCGTGCGCGAAATGATCGTTCGCCTGGGCGAAGATCCCGAGCGCGAGGGCCTCGCTCGTACTCCCGAGCGCGTGGCCAAGGCCATGCAGTTCCTGGTCAAGGGCTACAAGGACGATCCTGAAGCGCTCTTGCGCAAGGCGCTCTTCACCGTCACTTACGACGAGATGGTGATCGTAAAAGACGTGGAAATGTTCAGCCTGTGCGAGCATCACCTGCTGCCATTCTTCGGCAAGGTGCATGTAGCCTATATTCCTAACGGAAAAGTCATCGGCCTAAGCAAAATTCCGCGGCTCATCGAGGCCTTCTCGCGCCGCCTGCAGATCCAGGAGCGCCTGACCACACAGATTGCCGAAGCGATCCAAAACGCGGTCGAGCCACAGGGAGTAGGAGTAGTCATCGAAGCGCGCCATCTCTGTATGATGATGCGTGGCGTGGAAAAACAGCATTCGTCGGCAGTGACGTCATCAATGCTGGGTTGCTTCCGCAGCGAAGAAGAAACCAGGACCGAGTTCCTGTCGCTAATCCGCCAGCGCACAAACGGCGTATAAGTCAAAGTTCGAGAGCAGCGGACAGGAGTGTCCGCTCCACACAAGCCATGACTAGAGGCAAGGCTAATGCGCGCAAATCCCCGCTCTCTGGTCGCCTCGCCCTCGTCACCGGCGCCAATCGGGGCATCGGGCTCGCCATTGCCCGCGGGCTCGCGCGGGAGGGCTGCGATCTGATCCTCACTGCCCGCGATGAGCGTACTCTAGCCAAAACCAGCGCTGAACTGCAGAAACGGCGTGTGCGCGTGATCGCGCAATCTTGCGATGTTCGCAGCCCCGAGTCGGTCGACAATCTCTTCGCAAGAGTCCGTGCCCTGCGCCGGCCGCTCGATATCCTTATCAACAATGCCGGCATTGCGCATCCCAGTCGCACCGTCGGCGACTTGCCATACCCGATGTGGATGGAAGTGATCGACACGAATCTCAACGGGCTGTTTCTAGTGACGCAGGCAGCGCTTGCGGTGATGAAGCGCGGCGGAACGATCGTCAATAATCTTTCCGTCGCCGCCGAACGCATCTTTCCGGGTTCGGCGGCTTACAACGCGTCCAAACACGGAGCCCTTGGCTTAACCGATACGCTGCGCGAAGAGTTGCGGCCGAAAGGCATTCGCGTGATCGCGCTCTTGCCCGGCGCGACCGACACCGAGATCTGGCA
>JBEKXO010000151.1:0-11267 GCA_049511995.1 Terriglobales bacterium | reverse complement strand
GAAGGCGCAACAGGAAGCTAACGCCAAGATCGAGAACGAAAAGAAAACAATCGGTACGCTGAACGAGAGACTCAATGCCGCCAAGACCGCATCCGACGCCGGCGACTACGACACCGCCATCACCACTCTAACGGCCGCCAACCAGATCGACCCCACGCGCGATTTGATCTGGTTCAAACTCGGCGATGCCTACCGCATGTCCGCGCCCAAGCAGACCGATCCAGCCGAAAAACAGAAGCGCTTTGAGACCGCCGCCGCCGACTACCAGAAGGCAATCGATCTCCGCACCGCTTCTGAAACCGCCCAAAAAGAACCGGATAACAATCAAAAAATGGCCGCCTACTATAACAACCTGGCAGAAGTCTATGCGAAATCCACTAAGATCGACGATGCCGTGACCAATTATGGCAAGGCCGCGCAACTGGATCCGACGCACGCCGTCACCTACCTGTTCAACGAAGGCGCCGTTTTGACCAACGCCGGCAAATCGGACGACGCAATCGCAGCTTTCGACAAAGTGATTGCCGTAGACCCCACCAAAGCCGACGCTTACTACTGGAAGGGCATAAATCTGATCGGCAAAGAGACCATCGGGAAAGACGGCAAGGCGACTGCACCACCGGGCACCGCCGAAGCCTTTCAGAAATATCTCGAACTCCAACCCGACGGCAAATTCGCACAGCCCGCCAAAGACATGCTGGCCAGCATAGGCGCCAGCGTGGAAACCGGCTTCGGAAAGAAAAAACCAGTCAAGAAATAGTAGCCAGTTGCCAGTTGCCAGCGCCCAGTAAAACCACCGTGCCACCTTAGATTCCGGCACTGGGAACTGGCAACTGGCTACTGGCAACTGCCCTTCAGTTACCGAGGTCGTTGTCCTACTTGTCCTTCGCCGTTTCGCCCGTCAGAGTTACATTCAATAGATAGATTCCCCCGCTACTTTTCTCCCCTGTGGCGTCAACTCAATTCATTGGAGTGCATGCAATGGCGGCTCCGGGGAATTCCCCGATCTCGATTGCCTTCGAAGGCATCAGTAGCACGGACGCGATTCCCACTCCCGTGCTGCTCGCCGGCATGCTGCGTGCCTCCGATAAGGTCAGCGACCTGATCTTCTCGCCCGGCCGCCCTCCTCAAGTCGAGATTCACGGGCAACTCACGGCGGTCGAAATCCCCGGCAGCAAAGTGCTTTCCGCCGATGACACGCGCCGCATCGCCGCCGATCTCATCGGCAACAACAAACAGTCCATCACAACGCTTCGCGAGCAGGGCTCTTGCGATGTCTCGTATGGGCTGCCCGGCATGGCCCGCTTCCGCGTCAACGTGTTTATCCAGCGCGGCAGTTGCGCAATCGTCATGCGCGTCATTCCCACCGTGATTCCAACTTTCAGTTCCCTCCATTTGCCCGCGCAATTGGAAGAAGCGGCAAAAGTCCGCAACGGCATCATCCTGGTTACCGGCGGAACGGGCGCCGGCAAATCCTCCACGCTGGCGGCCCTGATCGATCGCATCAACAGCGAATATTGCTACCACGTCCTGACCGTCGAGGATCCCATCGAATTTCTGCATCGCCACAAAAAATCGACCGTACACCAGCGCGAACTGCACAGCGATGCACCAAATTTCACGCTCGCCCTGCGCGCGGCTCTGCGCCAGGCCCCGCGTGTGATCATGGTCGGCGAAATCCGCGACCGCGAAACCCTCGAAATCCTTCTCGAAGCCGCCGAAAACGGGCATCTCGTCCTTTCCAGCATGCACACCGTCGATACCTCGAAGACAGTCGAGCGCATCGTCGGCCAGTTTCCCGCCACAGAGCAGCAATCGATCCGCGAACGTCTGGCCAAAACTTTTCGCTACATCATCGCCCAGCGCCTCATCACTCGCCGCGACGGCGGCGACCGCATCGCTGCCGTGGAAATTCTGAAATCCAACTCGCGCACTCGCGATTGCGTCGAACAAGGCGAGCGCCCCGGCCGCACCCTCCTCGACGCCATCAAGGCCAGCGAAAACGAAGGCATGCAGCACTTCGACGCTGAAATCGCCAAATTAGTCCGCTCCGGCCTCGTCGATCTCGAAACCGGCCTGGCCTTCGCCAGCAACGCCACCGTGCTGGGTCAGGAATTGGCGCGCTAGCCTTTCTCGATTACCCCTCTTCACCTCGGAAAAATCCCAGCCCGCAGGTTATGATTCTCTAAGTGTCTTCCCCTGCAATGCCGGCATCTCGCGTGTTGAGCTTCGAAGAGGCGCGCCGCCTCGTCGAGCACCATGCGGCCAGCGTCTCTCCGCGAGAAGTCGAGACGGTAAATCTTCTGGCTGGGTTAGGCAGAGTGCTGGCGGAAACGCTCGTAGCCGACCGCGATTTCCCCCCGTTCCGACGGGCCACACGCGATGGATACGCCGTGCGTGCTTCCGATGTGGCAGACACTCCAGTGCAACTGGAGCTAGTCGGCGAGATTAAGGCGGGCGCCAAGCCTGATTCTCAAACTCACGTCGTTGGTCCGCGCCAGGCCGTAGGAATCATGACCGGTGCCCCGCTTCCCGACGAAGCCGACGCAGTAGTGATGGTAGAACACACGACGCTTGCCGGTCAGAGAGTCGAGGTGCGGCGCAGCGTCAAATCCGGAGAAAATTTCGTCCCGCGCGGTGCCGAGGCGCGTGCCGGTCAACTGCTTCTCGATCGCGGACGCCGCCTCGACCATGCCGGCATCGCCATCGCGGCATCGGTCGGCAAAAGTCATCTCCAGGTCTTCCAAAAGCCGCGCGTGGCAGTGCTTTCCACGGGCGACGAAGTAGTGGAGATCAATGCGACGCCTGGTCCAACGCAAATACGAAATTCCAATTCCTATTCCCTGGCGGCGCAGGTGCAAAATGCGGGAGGCGAGCCGGTACGCCTGGCCATCGCTCCCGACGAACCCATGCGCCTGCAGGCTTTGATCGATGAGGGCCTGGGTTGCGACCTGTTGCTGCTGACCGGCGGCGTCTCCATGGGTAAGTACGATTTGGTGGAGCAGGTTCTGGCAGGGTTGCAGGCAGAATTCTACTTTACAGGAGTGGGGATTCAGCCCGGAAAGCCGGCCGTCTTCGGCTCCTGTGGAGCGGGCGCCCTCGCCCGCTTGTTGGCAGCTCATACGAAGCCAACCGAAGCCGGCGTGCCCGCGCCGCAAAAGAAATTTTTCTTCGGATTGCCCGGCAACCCCGTTTCCACCATGGTCACCTTCGAACTCTTTGCTAAACCAATGATCGAAGCTCTCGCCGGCCAGACGCTGCAGCCCTTGATCTTCCTGGCCGCCAGGCTGAAATCGGAGATCCGCACCAAAACCGGTTTAAAAAGATTTCTTCCCGCGATCCTTTCCGGCGAGTTCGAAAAAGCCGAGGTCGAACTAGCTCAGTGGCAAGGCTCAGGCGATATCGCAGCATTGGCCAAGGCGAATTGTTACATTGTCATTCCCCCCGACCGCGAGCGCATCGCGGCCGGAGAGTGGGTATCGTTACTGATGCGCTGAAAGAAGTTGCGCTGAAAGCTGATTCGCGGAAAGAAGCAACGCTGAAAGATGCGATAGCCGCCGCGGTACGGTACCCTGTTGTTGATAGCAAATTGCTGATGGCGAAAAAAACATCGCGGCTTTCGCATTACGACGCGCAGGGCCAAGCCCGCATGGTCGACGTCTCGCAAAAGCCGCGAACCGCCCGCGAAGCCGAAGCCAGCGCCTTCGTAGCCATGACTCCGGAAGTTCTCCGCGCCCTGCCGCAGAATCCCAAAGGCGATCCTTTAGAAGTCGCCCGCACCGCCGGAATCATGGCCGCCAAGCGCACCTCGGAGTTGATACCGATGTGCCATCCCGTGCCGTTGTCGCACATTGCTGTGACCTTACGCGTGTGCGAGAATGGCGTTTCTGTCGCCACAAAAGTAAAGACTACGGCAGAGACCGGCGTAGAGATGGAAGCGCTCGTTGCGGCCAGCGTCGCGGCGCTGACCGTATACGACATGTGCAAGGCGCTCGATAAAGGCATCGAAATACAGGAAGTCGTTCTCGAACGGAAGTCAGGCGGAAAGAGCGGAGACTATCGCAGAAGCACGAAGCCGGCCGCGAAGAGAAAATAATTTTTATTTATGGCGAGCAACATCAAAATCCTGCTGGTCGACGACAACCCCATGGTGCTCGGGATGCTCCAGCATGCCCTGTCGGCAATGGGTGAGGTCACCGTAGCGACCGATGCCGCCGATGCACTATTGAAAGCGGTCGACGACTTGCCCGACGTGATGATCTGCGACTATCGCATGCCCGGCATGGATGGGCGCCAGTTACTGGAAAAACTGAAGAGCAGGCCGGCGACGGCGAGCATCGCGGTCATCCTCATGGCGAGCAAGGCCGATATCAGTGAACGCCTGTCGATGCAGGACCCAATCGAAGATTACCTTGAGAAACCTTTCTTCCTGAAAGACGCAACCCACAAAATCAAGCGTGTAGTCGACCGCATCGCCCTTGAAAAATTGAGCAAAGCCGCATCGACCGACGGCATACTGCGCGGCAACCTGACGCAGATGAATGTGATCGACCTCGTGCAATCCCTCGAAATGGGACGCAAGAGTTGCCTCCTAACCATGACCAAGGGCGACGAAAAATGCGAGATCTATTTCAGCCAGGGACAAGCCAAACACGCCGTCTATGGCCCGACGACAGGAGACGACGCCGTCTTCAAAGTATTGCGCTGGACCGAAGGAAACTTTCAGGTCGATTTCAACGGCAAGTCATCGCAGGAAACGACCACCCTCAATACGCAGGGCCTGCTGATGGAAGGCCTGCGCCTCCTCGACGAAGCACAGCGCGACGCCGCAGCCGAAGGTGAAGATGTCCTCCTCGACACCTGATGAGCCAACGGCCAGCGCGTTAAGTCTGACGACGGCGGCGGTGCTGACAATCAGCGATTCCTGTTCGCGCGGCGAAAAAAAAGATCTCTCCGGTCCCGCCGTAGCCGAAGCTCTCGCGCGGCACAAATTCCAAGTAGTGGCGCGTGGAGTAGTGGCCGACGAGCGCGGCGCGATTCAGGAAAAATTGATCGAGTTGTGTGCTTCTGCTCGCTTGGTAGTTACCACCGGCGGGACGGGGGTTGCTCCGCGCGACGTAACGCCCGAAGCCACAGTCGCGGTATGCGATCGACTGGTAGAAGGAATCGCCGAGCAGATGCGTTTGCAGGGAACAAAAAAAACACGCTATGCCGCGCTAAGCCGCGCCGTATGCGGTGTTCGCGGAACCAGCCTGATCCTCAACCTTCCCGGAAGCCCCGCCGGCGCAGTCGAGTCGTTAGAAGCAGTGATCGATTTGTTGCCGCATGCGCTGGAATTGATTGCGGGACGCACAGCGCATTGAGCAACGCGCTGCGGTCGCCGTTCGTCGTTCGCTATCCGCAATTCCATTCTCATGTTGTGAAATCGAATCCGGTCGCTGAGTTCGAATAGCGAAAAGCCATTAGCGAATAGCGAAAGACGAATTGCGAAAAGCAAACAGCGAACCGCACAACACTCACGTAAACTACTCTCACCCACTTGAACAAGCTCAAACATTTCCTCCACGCCTACAGTGAGTGGATCAGGCACGTGCTCGTTCCCCTCGGTCCATGGGGCATGCTCGCCCTGGCAGCCGTGGATGGCTCTTTCCTGGGCATGCCGCTCGATGCCATCTTCGTCTACTACGTCTATACCGACCGCTCGCGTTTCCTGTTATATGTGCTGCTGGGCGCGGCGGGATCGACCCTCGGCAGCATCGTCATCTACATCATCGGATTTACCGGCGGAGAGGTGCTTCTGCGCAAGCGCCTCTCGCCCGCGCGCTTCGAGCGGATACACGAATCCTTTGATCGCCACGAATTCTGGGCGCTGATGTTTCCGGCAATGTTGCCCCCACCCGCGCCTTTCAAGATTTTTGTGCTGGCCGCGGCGGCCTTCGAAATGAACTTCGCTCATTTTCTGCTCGCGATCTTCGCCGGCCGCTTCCTGCGTTTTCTTATCGAGGCGCTATTGACGCTCTGGTTCGGCCCGCAGATCGTGACCATAACCGGAAATCTCTTCGCCCATCACTTTGTAGGAATTTTATTAGCGGTAGCCGTGATTCTGATTGGCTGGTTGGCGTGGCGGCAGGCGAAGCGCCGCCGCCCTGCGATCGATATTAAGGCGGACGGCCCAGGGCGACCGTCCCTCGGCGATTCTAATTAAGCTGCAGCAGTTCCATGGGATTTGTCATCCGAGCGCGCCAGCGCCGCCGCAAGAGCCGGCAATCCGAACATGGCCGCAGTAAAGAGCAGATCCCCCGCCAGCGTGTGACGGAAGAACGGCAGTCCGGCAGCATAGCAAGTCATCAGCCCCGAAAAGTTCTTAGGATACATATTCCAGCAAGCCCACACCGCAAAATTACTGACGACAAAGAACGACACGGAGCTAGCCAGCGCCGCCCCGCCCACTCGCGCCCAATTCGAATTTTCCCGTAGCCGAGTGCCAAGCAACAGAATCGCCGCATACCACGCCCAAGTCACGAAATGGTCCCACGAGAATGGAAAGACATACACGAACTTGGTCAAAATAACATCGGAAGCGGCGAGCAGCACAAAGGGAACCCACAGCTGGCGTTTCGAGCCGCGCGCCCCAAAATAAAGCAGCGCCGCCGCGACCGGAGTCAGGTTCCAGGGATGCGGCATAAACGGCATCCGCGCCAACACCGCAAAAAATACAAATAGGTAGGCCAGCATGGTTCACCTCGTTACGTGTCATTAGGATTGTTGCGCGACCCGACACTGCCGGTCAAGCGCGGCGAAGCAGTCGCGCCGAAAAATGAGCCCGGTTAATCAGCGGTTCGATCGCATTAATCCGCTTTTTGGATGGCGCAGCGGTTCACCGCTGCGATTCAACTTCGCTTCGAACTCCGGGCTTTAGCCCCAGAGGGCGTCAACTTTTACTTAGCACCCATCTTTTCCTCCACCACGCGCAAATCGCGCGTCAGCAGCACGAACGCCCCGAGCGTTGCCCGCCCACTCCGTCCCGTATAGTCATAACGCAGATCGCGAAACCGGACCACATACGCCGGTCGCCCGTTGTCGCCCGGATCGCTCGCCAACTCCTCCGTCTCAGTGACCGGATACTCCGCCCAACTCAGATACACGCGCCCCAGATAGCTTTTCTTGGCCGCAAGAGTGACCGCAGTCTCTTCCGGCTTGTAGCGAATCCGCATCTCTCCCCGAGGATCAACTTCGGGCGCCAGCGAATCGACCTCCATCACGGCAAAGAACGCGGGGGTTTCGACCACCCCATGCCAGCGAAACGGATTCAGCCAGTAGGGATACGCCGAAACTCGGCTCGCATCCGCTCCCTGATAAGTGCGCGCATCAAGCGCAGCCACAGCGCGGCCATGCTCATAATCGCGAACTCCCCACCACACGATAACGCCCAGCAGCGCCACGATCGCGGCCATTCTGCCCGCCGGCTCAGCCTTGCGCCGCGACCCGATCTCTTCGTTAATCAGCGAAAACAGACCGGGAACAATCAAGCCCAGCGTGAGCAGCACCAGGATTACCGGATCGACAATGAACACAAGGTCCGCTGAAATCCAGCGCTCCGAGACCGGCCAGAACGGACGCACCCCGTAATTGTTAGTGAAATCGAGGAGAATGTGGCTGACTCCCGCCAGGCATGCGAAACCAAACAGCAATCCCCATCGCGGCGGCAGATTGGGATTGCGCGTCCTGCGTCCACGCACCCGCCAAAGAAGATAGATAAATCCAACCACAGCCGCCGCGACAATCGGCACGCCCAGAAAAGAATGCGTAAACCCGCGATGATGATTCAACCCAAACGCCGACCCGCCAAACCGGCTGAGCACATCGAGATCTGGAGCCTCCGCCGCAAGCGTCAGCGTAGCGGTGGCCAGCGCCGTCTTGCGATTGAGTCCGGCGCGCCCCATGCACGCGCCAAATAAAAAGTGAGTTACTGGTTCCAAGACGTTCGCTTGAGTCTATCCGGACGCGATGCAAAGCCCAAAACGAAAAGTCAGGCGAGAACTATCGAGGGAAGCTAAACATGAGTGGCCGGGAGCGTCGAACTCACGCTCATAGGGTGAGTCGACCACTCGCCAATCGGATGCATGGCGCCGCAGTCGAGGCACCTCGTTCCCTCATATCGCGTCGCGCAGTGCGGACAGACGGCCCCCGCCTGGAAACTATCGAACGCGTTCCCACACTTTCCGCACTTCCAGTATTCGCCGATCGGTGGGCTCGATTGGCATGAGGGGCACGCGTATCCAAATCTTCGTGGTAACTTCGCGACGCGCAACAAGGCTCGCGCGTGCTGCAGCCCGCTCCAGCAATTCAGCAGCAAGAAGACGGCGACCGCGCCCAGCCACGCGTCACTCTTCAAAATCGCGTAACCGATAAATGCGGCGATGCCGACGAATCCAAGCACAGTGGCCACCAGCAAACTGCGGCCGCGTCCCATCAGGAACCACAGCAGGGAGCGAAGAATCTGACCGCCATCGAGCGGATAAATGGGCAGAATGTTGAACACAAGCAGCGTGATATCGATCCAGAAAACAGAGTGAAGCAATGTATGCAGGTCAGGCACGGCCGCATACCAGCCCATCATAAGGCTTATCCGGTGGATGACCATGATGATGGGAGCCAGCACCACATTCACCAGCGGACCGGCCGCGATGCTCCACAGCGTCGCGCCAGGACGTTGCGGCGGATTTACATAGGCAACTCCACCGAAGGGCCAGAGGACGATTCGATTGGCTTCTCCGCCGACCTGGCGACAAGCCAGCGCGTGGCCAAATTCGTGAATGGTGACGATCAGAAACAGCGCGAGATATTCCGCCACGTTCCAGCCGATCGACGAATAGTGCCCCCAGCCTCTGCGCGCGCTGATCTCGTAATACGCCAGCAGGAACCAGGACCAATGCAGAAAGACGTCGATGCCGAAGATTCGGAAGAGGCGAATCGATCCCGAGCGTCCAGTAGGCATACGCGATTTATAACATGGAAGATGACAACGACGGTTGGCGAGCGCCCGATTAAGCTGGCACCACCAGCGACAGCGCATCCGGCACCATCGTCAAGCGCGCCGGCAGTCGGCCAAGCAGTTCGCCGTCCGCCTCGACATAGACTCGCTGGCCAGAGGCATGATCCCCATCCTGTTGCTTGGGCAACCGGCAAACAATCTCCGAACAGCTCACCACATCGATGCCCTTCACACTCCAATGCCGGCCCAGCAGCGCTCCCGTTACGTATTGCAGATAAGCATTGCGGCTGGCGGTGCGGCACATTACGGCGCGAACTTCGGCGCAATCAAGCGACGCCCCCGGAACCAACTCGCGCAGCACATTTCCAAAAAAACGAATCCTCACCGCCAACAACTCAGTCAGCGACGCGTGATGACGCTCCCCGCCGCCGTCAGCATAATCAACTTCAAAGCGGCGCATGTTGTACGTTGCCCACAACTGCCAGGCTTTGAGGTAATAAGCCGCCATGCCTCCACGATTCTTGAGATGCGAGGTCAGTTTGTAGAAGAGGTGCGCGTCGACTCCCATTCCGGCAGCGACAGTAAAATACCGTGCGCAAGGCTTGCCTTCGAGACTCTCATACTCGATTCGCCCCAGCGGAATGCGGCGAACTTGGCCAGCCACTGCGATCTGAGCGGCGGCGCTCGGACGAAGCGGCACTCCGACGTCATGGGCAAGAGCATTAGCAGTGCCAAACGGCAGAATCGCGAGCGCAACAGACGTCCCGGCTAATCCCTGAATGACATCGTGAATCGTCCCATCGCCTCCGCACGCGAACACCGTGTCGCTTCCATCCGCGACGGCGCAGCGCGCGTTATCGGTAGCCTCCCGGCTGGAGCGGCAAATCGTGAGCTCAGTTCGCACGCCCGCTGATTGAATGATGCCGATGGCATGGTTCAATTCCGCGTCGCGCTTCTTCTCGCGCCGCCCAGAATTGGGATTGAACAGGATTGTCGCTTTGTGCATTCGCTGGCTGGCTCTATCGATTCCGCGTTGAGTTAGCTTTTAGTTTAGCTTTTTGAGTTTAGCTGTTTCAGTGTAACGTACGCCCCACTCCCACATGCCAAACGTCGCCTTCGGCGGAATCGCATGTCCAGCCTGGCGCGCGAGCATGGTGATCTGACCGCGATGGTGGGCGTCGTGTGCAATCAGATATGCGAAGAAGCCAGCCACATCCGGACGAAAGCCTTTGACGCGTCCATCCCCGGCAATCGATGACTGGAGAACTTCTCGCAGCGCAGCACGGCTAGCCTCTAGCCCTTTCTTGGCCTGCGTGGGCGTGACCGTGAAGCGGTCGAGTTGCTCAGGAATTTTTCCTTTCGTAGCCTTCAACCACATGACGCGGACATTGTGCATATGCGCAACCACCCCGGCGACGTCGCGCCCTTTTTTCCCAGGAGGCTCGACCCGCCATGCTTCGGCGGGCAAATTATCCAGCAGATATTGGTTGATGCGATCGTTCGTATCAAAAGCCGAGAGCAAAGCCTGGGCGAGAACAAAAGGCGCACTGGATTTCTTAGGCATGGTAGTTTGCGTCGTTGATATGCCCCGGTGCGGTAGGTTATCAGGCGCCCGCCACGCAGGCCAAGTGGGTTATCATGACTTGATCTGATTCTTAGTTTCGTGATGACATAGCGGTCACCGCGCGAGAATATGCGCAACTTCCGAGTGTCATCCTGAGCGTAGCGCGCCATGCGCGAAGCGAATGGCCCGGCGAAGTCGAAGGACCCCTACCTACCCTTCAATCTTAGCGTTGCCCATGCACTTCTTCGCCGCACAACCTTGTACAAAAACGCGCATATGTTTTTGGGTGGCGCAGTGGTTCACCGCTTCTTGCATATTGTCTTTGGGTGGCGCAGCGGTTTACCGCTGCGATAGCGAATCTCGCTTCGATACCGGCTTTACAGTTTGCTGAAAAACTCGATTTTGTCTTCTGCCTTTTGGGTGGCGCAGCGGTTCACCGCTGCGATAGCGAATCTCGCTTCGATGTCGGCTTTACAGTTTGCTGAAAAACTCGATTTTGTCTTCTGCTTTTGGGTGGCGCAGCGGTTCACCGCTGCGATAAAGGGCTTGTCTTGAATACCGGCTTTAGCCGCTGAGGGAATTCTCGCCTCGCCCCACCGAATAAACACAATGCGAAAGCCCTCGCCACTCCACCTCTTTCCACAGACTCATCCCGATATGCTCAGCCACTCGCCGCGAAGGCAAATTCTCCGGGCGAATCAACGAAAT
>JBEKXO010000150.1:0-11270 GCA_049511995.1 Terriglobales bacterium | reverse complement strand
CCTCAAGACCCGCACCGAGATTGGCGAACTGGCGACAACATTCAACACCATGTCCGACGAACTGGAACAGTTCGTTGAAGACCTGAAACGTGCTGCCGACGAAAATAAAAACCTCTTCATGGGATCGATCCAAATGCTCGCCGGCGCGGTCGACGAAAAAGATCCCTATACCAAAGGCCATTCCGATCGCGTCACAAAATACTCGATGATGATCGCAACCGAGATGGGCCTCGATCCCGACTTTCTGGAGATTCTACGAATTTCAGCTCAACTCCACGATGTCGGCAAAATCGGCATCGAAGATCGCATTCTGAAAAAGCCCGGCGCTCTGACTCCCGAAGAATTCGAGATCATGAAGACGCATACCACCAAGGGCGCGAATATTCTGCGCCCGGTGCCGCAATTGCGCGAGATGCTCCCCGGCATTGAACTGCATCACGAGGCCCTCAACGGCCGCGGATATCCATACGGACTCAAGGGCGATCAGATTCCGCTCCTGGCGCGGGTGATTGCGGTTGGAGACACGTTTGACGCCTTGACCACCAATCGCCCCTACCAACAAGCGCACGACCCAGTGGACGCCCTCCGCATCATCGAGAATCTTTCGGGCAAGCGGCTCGACCCGCGCGCAGTTACCGCGCTTATGGCAGTGTTTTATCGAGGAGACATTGTCATTCAAAAACAAGTGACGCAGACCATCCCCCTCGAAGTGCCCGCAGCCGCTCCGGCGCACGGGCCGATCCAACCCATAGACCCTCTCACCATCGAAATCAGCCGAACCTAAGAGATTTGCGATTGGTAATTTGTAATTTGCAATCTCCACTGCGACTGCATTTCAAATTACAAATCACAAATCACGAATTTCTCCCACGCCTTCTCCTATAATCGATGTGCAATGATTCAAACTCTGTTTGGCAGCCTGGACGAAGTACAAAAACCCAGTTTTATCGAGCGCATGAAAGAGGCCGTCTCGCGCACGCGCGAGAATCTGGCCGAGCGCATCGAAGATGTCGTCTCCATCGGCAAGGAAATCGACCGCTCCACCCTCGACGATCTTGAAGCGACCCTGATTGGCGCCGACCTCGGCACCACGACTACCCATGAAGTCCTGGAGAATCTGCGCGACAAAGCCGATCGCAAGCAGATCAAAGATGTGAATGAACTCAAGCGGCTGCTCAAAGAAGAGTTGCTGGCAATTCTGACGGCGACCGCATCACAACCTGTCACGAAAGTGGATAGCACTCCGGAAGTGATCATGGTGGTGGGCGTAAACGGCGCGGGCAAAACCACAACCATCGGGAAACTGGCGCAAGTCTTTCGCGCCCAAGGCAAGACAGTTCTGATGTGCGCCGCCGATACGTTCCGCGCCGCCGCCATTGAACAACTCGAAATCTGGGGACAACGTACCGGAACGGAAGTGATCAAAACGAAGGCCGGAGGCGATCCATCTGCCGTTCTTTTCGACGCTCTGCAGTCGGCAACCTCGCGCAAGACCGATTACGTGATCGTCGATACTGCCGGCCGCCTGCACACCAAACAGAACCTGATGCTCGAGCTGGAAAAGATGAAACGCACCGCGCAACGCATCGTTCCGGGTGCACCCCACGAAACGCTACTAGTCATGGACGCCACCACCGGACAAAATGGATTGCAACAGGCGCGCCAGTTCACGCAATCCTCCGGAGTCACGGGAATCGTCCTAACCAAGCTCGATGGCACAGCTAAGGGCGGCGTGGTCGTAGCAATTTCGCGCGAGTTGGGATTGCCCGTGCGCTACGTCGGTGTAGGCGAAAAGGCAGGCGATCTGCTGCCCTTCGATGCCAAGGATTTTGTGGAGTCGCTATTTGCCTGAAATGCGGCTATGAGCCCCTGGCTTTTAGCTAATAGCCAAGAGCCAAGAGCGTCCTCGAATGACCATCGACGAACAACACATGCGGCGGGCGCTCGACTTGGCACGAACAAACGTTGGCCTCGCGTCGCCCAACCCAGCCGTTGGCGCCATCGTGCTGGATGCCTCCGGCCGCGCAATTGGAAGCGGCACGCACACCTACGACGGCGTGAAACACGCCGAGGTGCTGGCACTCGAGCAAGCGGGCAACCTCGCACGTAGCGGCACACTTTACCTCAACCTTGAGCCATGCTCGCATCAGGGCCGCACCGCGCCCTGCGCCGACGCTGTGATTGATGCCGGAATCAGCCGCGTGGTCTGCTCCATGACCGATCCGAATCCGAAAGTTGCAGGTCAAGGATTCGCCAAGCTGCGCGCTTCAGGAATCAAAGTAGAAGTTGGCCTATTCGCGGCCGAAGCGAAAAAGCTGAATGAAAGTTTCGCCAAGTACATCCGCAGCGGCAAGCCGCTGGTCACGTTAAAGTCGGCCATGACGCTCGACGGAAAAATCGCCGACGCCACCAAACCCGGCTCTGCGCCAAACGCGGCAACGCCCGTCTCCGAAGGCTCGCGCAGCGGATACCATTGGATCACTGGCGAAGTGGCACGCGCCCACGTGCAGCAGCTCCGCCATCAGAGCGACGCGATTCTGGCTGGTGTGGGCACCGTGATGGCCGACGATCCGCTACTCACCGACCGTAGCGGCATGCCGCGGCGGCGCAAACTCTTGCGCGTCATTCTCGATTCCTATCTCCGTATTCCGCCGACCTCGCGAGTGATTCAAACTGCGGATAACGACGTTCTTGTGCTCTATTCGACCGCGGAAGATGCGGCAAAACAGGCGCTTGAAGCGAAAGGCGTTCGCGTAAAACAAATAGCGGCAACAGCCGACGGCCGGCCTAATTTTGCAGCAATCATCCAGAGTCTAGGAGAACTCGAAATTACCAGCCTGCTGATCGAAGGCGGAGCGCTAGTGAATGGCGCGGCGCTGGCCTCGGGCGAGGTCGACAAAGTCTTTCTCTATTACGCACCGAAGATCTTCGGTCACGGCGCCGTTCCCTTCATAGCTGATGAAACATTGCATGGCAGGGCACAGTGCGTGCAGCGTTATGAGTTACATCGCTTCGGCGAAGACTTCGCACTGGAAGGTTATCTCCGCGATCCGTATGCCGTATGAGAATGAGCTGCGGTTTTGTATTGGCCCCATAAATAATATTTGTCATTCTGAGAGAAGCGAAAGACCTATGTATTGAGGTGGGCGTAAATGGCATAGGTCTTTCGCTTCGCTCAGGATGACAAGCTGATTTACTGACAGCACTAAATTCAGGAGTCCGCCATGTTCACCGGAATCATCGAAGAAGTAGGCAAGGTCGTGAAGATCGAGCAGCGCGGCGAAAATCGCCGCCTCACCGTTGAGGCCACGCACGCTCCAAAAGAATTAGCAACCGGTCACAGCGTTGCGGTAAGCGGCGTTTGCCTGACCGCTCTCGACATCAAAGCGAAATCGTTATGCGCCGACCTCGCGCCGGAAACATGGATGCGAACGTCATTCTCTCGCATGCACGAAGGCGCCCTCGTCAATCTCGAGTTGCCCATGAAAGCCGACGGCCGTTTCGGCGGCCACATCGTTCAGGGCCACGTCGATGGCGTAGGCAAATTGATCGAATTAGAGAGAATCAAAGACTCCGACAACTGGTGGCTGCATATCGAAATCCCAGCCGAGATCGAAAAGTATACCGTTTTCAAAGGATCGATTTGCATTGAAGGCATCAGCCTGACGGTCGCCAAGCTCGAAGGCAATCGCTGCACCATCGCCATCATTCCGCACACGGTCGAGATGACCAACCTCGGCTCCTTAAAACCAGGCGATTCCGTAAACCTCGAAGCCGACCTGATCGCAAAGTACGTAGAGAAAATGATGAAAGGCGCATCCGCGCAGACTGCCCTCACCGTGGAGGAACTGGTGGAGCAGGGGTTTTAGAAGCGGCGTCGGCATATTGAGCCTCGCCATTGCCAAACGACCAATTCTCTTTTGGCACCTCGACCAGGTTGATGAACACGTCTTCTCTGCGCAACTTCAAGATTTCGTGCAACCCATCGGCTACGGCCTTGTAGAAGCGCTGTTTCATCTCGACGGTACGTCCGGCGTTGAGCGTGATCTGCAGGAAAATGCAATCGTCAGAACGGTGAACGCCGAGATAATTGGGGTCGAAAATCAGACTGCTCTTCGAATGTTCGGCAATGATTTGAAAGCGATCATCCTTCGGAACGTTCAGTGTC
Source organism: Terriglobales bacterium (assembly GCA_049511995.1). Lineage (GTDB taxonomy): Bacteria > Acidobacteriota > Terriglobia > Terriglobales > Acidobacteriaceae > Acidiflorens. The sequence continues at coordinate 7,102 of JBEKXO010000150.1, read as the reverse complement.
TCAAGCATCGCCCGATAGACCACCTGCCCAATTTGCGCGTGATACTCCGGCGTTTTCCCTTCGAGCAAGTCAATTCTGACAAGCGGCATACATTCTCCTTGGAAGTAACATCACGCCGGCGGCGCCGAGACTCTATGCTTCCAGCTTCAATTCGTCCAATTCCAGAAACTCGCGGATGATCGGCTCGGGAGACTTCTCCATGTCCTTATACGGGCCAAAGAAAATCGCGCGCCCCTCATGAAGAAACACGACGCGGTCGGCCAATTTCTTGGCAAGACGCATGTCATGAGTGACCACGACCGAAGTCAGATGCAATTGCAGCTTGAGTCGGGCAATTAAGTCACCCAGCAAATTCCCCATCATCGGATCAACCATCGTAGTCGGTTCGTCGTAGAGCACGCACTCCGGCTGAGCCGCGAGCGCTCGCGCAATGGCGACCGAGCGCTTCATGCCAGTCGAAAGGTCGGAGGGCAACAGATCGCGCATCTCCTTCACTCCAACCATTTCGAGCAGTCCATCGACAACCTGAAGAATCTGATCTTCGGAGAGTTGTCGCTTCTCACGCAGCGGAAAAGCAACATTTTCGCCAACGGTCAGCGAATCGAAGAGGGCGCCATTCTGAAACACCATCGTGACCTTCTTCCGAATCTCTTCGAGTTGCACCTCGTTGTAGTCCGAAGTGTCCTGCCCGGCCACGATGACCCGGCCTGAATCGGGTTTAAGGAAGCCCATAATTATGTGCAGCGACACCGATTTTCCCACGCCGCTGCGGCCAAGAATGCACACCATCTCTCCGGGCAGCACCTCAAAGTTGACGTCTTTGAGAATGACCCGGTCGCCAAACGCCTTGTTGACGTCTTTGAACTGGATGTAGGGAGACAGTGTTTGCGCGGCAGCCATCCTTATCAGCATGGCACGAGATTGCGCTCCGCTCAAGCGCTACGTGTCCGAGTGGCCGGCAAACCGCCCAATAACGAGTCGACTTCGGGGGTTGTGAGTGTAATGGGATTTATCGCCAATCGACGGTCCAGCCGTCCGTTTTCAGCGGAGTCGCAGACGGCAAGCCGCCCTCTAAACAGACGCGCCAACCTACTCTGATGCGCAAGCTCTTCCCTGAGACCACTTTCGTCTCCGCGCAGCACGGGCGTACGAACACAGTGTGCAAAACTGCACAGACCTAGAACACTGCACCCTATACAGTCTTTGGCGGGCCGAAAGAAAGGAATTCGTGCAATACCATGAGGATATTATGAAATTGCTTGTGCTTCTGTTGGTCGTTGTATCGTCGCTGGAAATTGGCGCTTTTGCCCAAACCGATATCGATCTTGGACCCGCTGACCACTTTGCCGTGCTGGGCGCATCCGGCATCACGAACGTGAGCGCACACACCTTCATAATTGGCGATGTTGGCAGTTTTCCGACACCCAGTGTAACCGGCCTCACCAAATCCCAAGTGGATGGTCGCCTGTACCTCAAGGCGAGCTATGCGACGAGCCATGCGCAGACGGGTCTGACTGTGGCATACAATCAAGCGGCGAACGCGCCGTGTGAAAACGACCTCACCGGCAAGGATCTGGGCGGATTGACACTCGGACCTGGAGTCTATTGTTTTTCGTCTTCAGCCGGATTGACTGGCACGCTGACGCTAGACGCTAACGGAAATACCAACGCTCAGTGGATTTTCCAGATCGGTAGTACTCTGACGGCTGCCTCCAATTCCACGGTCGACATAGTCCTAGGGCACAGGACCCGAGGGGACGGGCCACAGCCGCTCTGGAAGCAAGGTTTGGAAGGGTGCAATGTGTACTGGCAGGTCGGTTCCTCAGCTACGATTGGGACCGGTTCCATTTTCCGCGGAAAGATCCTGGCGCTTACCAGCATCACGCTGAACGGTGGGACCCTTCACGGTAAGGCTCTAGCCAGCAATGGTGCGGTCACGATGTCTGCTCGGGAGACGGTTAACGGTCCGCCGTGTGGCGCAGGCACCTAAGAACTCAGTCGTGGGCACGCCGGGAGCCCTACACATTCGCGCCCTTTGCGAATACAGCCAGCAAAGGGCGCAAAGGCTCGTAGTTGACGAAAACAGCGATTACGCTCATTGAGAATCTGGCCGATCCCGACGCTCCGCCGTCGCCCAATCCTGCGGCGTGTTCACGTTGAAAAAGCTTCGCTCCGGAAAGCTCGCCGCCAGTTCGCTCTCTTCGACTACGCACGTCGAGACACCAGCAAAAGCCGCATCAATCTTGTATTTCCCCGCCCGCAGCACGTGCTCGGCAACCGCAGCGAAGTCTGGCCGGTAGACGGCGCAGAGCGGCTGCAACCCCTTGCCAACACGCGGCACAGTGATGACGGCGTTGCTGGCCTCCGCTGCCGCGAAGAGAAACGCCAGCAGTTCCGCCGACACAAACGGCATATCCACCGCCAGCATCACATTCAGATCGGCAGTCGATTGCGCCAGCGCCGCGTGAATTCCACCAAGGGGTCCGCATCCGGGAAAAACATCCGCGATAACCGGCCCATAGCTGCCAAACTTAGAAGGATCGCCTACGATCGTCACCCGGTCGCAAACCGCTGCCGTGACAGCGAGCGCCCGATTAAGCAGAGTTCGCCCGCCAAATTCCAGGAACGCCTTGTCCGCACCCATGCGCGAACTCTTGCCTCCCGCAAGAACGAAGCCCGCCCGCGTCTGTTCGCTCGTCGACATATGGAAAAGCGTAAGGCGTAAGCCACGATACACGAAAGTAACCTATCCAGAATGACGAACCCATCGCAAGATGGAGATGTCCGATTCCCTGGGGAGCCCTACTCGTCATCATGCCGCAGAAACTCATGGATGTTCTTATGCTGGGTCGCTGTTCACACGAGTTTTCATGGCCGCGCCGCGCCGCCAATGGAGAGTATTACCAAGTCTGCCTGGTGTGCGCAACCGCATATCAGTATGACTGGAAGACCATGCGTCGCGGGAACAAGGTTGACGAACCGATGGCGGAGACGACGACCGTCCGCCGCCGCTCCGGTCAGAAGCAGGCGACTTGGATGCCCCGCGCGCGCCGCCTGAAGTCGAGCCTTCCGCTGCGCTACCGCGGAAAAAATCTCACTACGTGGTACGAGGGTATGATCCAGAACATCAGCCAGTCAGGCGTGCTGTTTCACGGACCGCAACAACTGCCGGCGAATGCTCTCGTCGAACTGATCTTCGAAATGCCGGAAGAAATCTCTGGCCAGAAGAACAGCAACGTACTTTGCCAGGGCCGGCTGATTCGCGCCAAGGGCGCGGCGAACGCTGCCGCTGAGAAGACCGAAGACACCTTCGCCCTGGCCGCCTCAATTCTCGATTACAAGTTTCTCCACAAGAACTGATCGGCGATAAATCGGCGGGGCACTGGCCGCCCGCGACAATTCGTGTTCTTCGCGGTTCAAGGTTTAGTAGGGTGCCCTCCGTTGCGCCGCGCACCTGCTTTTTCCGATTTTGCATCCGATTGGCCTCGTTTCGAACGCACAAAAAAGAGTCATCCAGCTAACCCCTAATCGTTTTAGTAACTTGCGTGCTGCGGTTGCCGCCAACCTCCGCTGCTGTTACAGTTTGCTAAGCGACGTTCTTCTTGGGACGTTCGACGTAGTCACGCCACGTCGGACGCACACCGCCAACTCCCGGATCGGGGGTTGGCATCGTTCTAAAAATGTCTGGAATGGGGCTTAATCTGAAGAGTTGGATCGCGCGGAATCGTCATTCGGCGCCGGCGCAATACGGAGCTGCCGCTGTCGCAGTGTGGATTACTCTCAGCCTGTGGACTTTCTCTCCCGTGCTCCACCGTCATCTTTTTGTGCTCCTCCTAGCGGCGGTTCTTTTCAGCGCGCGTTTTCTGGGCTTTGGCCCCGCGGTTTTCTGCTCACTGCTGTCGACCGCCTGCCTGGATTTTTTTGCTCTCCCGCCGCACTTCAGTTTTCGTATTGGCACCACGGCCGATCTCGAGCGGCTGCTCGCTTTTTTGGCGATTTCGCTATTCGCCAGCAGCCTGGCGCGGCAGAAAACTTTGGCTGAATCGCGCGCCGATCGCACCGTCACTGAGATGGCCGCCATCGTCGAGTATTCCTGCGACGCAATCTACAGCACCGACATCCAGGGCACCATCACCAGTTGGAATCGCGCCGCCGAAGGCCTCTACGGCTACACGGCCGAAGAGGCAGTCGGTCTTCACGTAACGCAGCTCGTGCCGCCAGAACGCCGCGACGAGTTGGAACGCAACCGCGAGATCCTCAACCGCCGCGAGTTCGTCGCCTCTTATCGAACCGAACGCTCGCGCAAGGACGGCACCCGTTGCCCGGTACTGCTCTCGGTTTCGCCCCTGCTAAACGCTCGCGGCCAGCTCGTCGGAGCCTCGGCCATCGCCCGCGATCTCTCCGCCGAGAAGACATCCGAAGAGGCGATTCGCCGGAGTGAAAAGCTCGCCACAGCGGGACGCCTCGCCGCGTCCATGGCGCACGAAATCAACAATCCGCTCGAGGCCGTTATCAACCTGCTCTACCTCGCGCGGCACGACTCGCGCAATGCCCTGGAGTATCTGACCCAGGCCGAGCAGGAAGTAGGCCGGGTCGCTCGCCTCGCGCAACAGACACTCGGATTTGTCCGCGACAACAGTTCGCCGGCATCGATGGATCCGGGCGTCATCATGGACGAGATTCTCCTGCTCTATTCCCGCAAGCTGGAAAGCCGGCATATCGGCGTTACGCGACGCTATCGCAGCTATTACCCCGTAGATGGCTACTCGGGAGAGCTGCGCCAGTTGCTGGCCAATCTTCTGGTAAATGCGGTCGATGCGATGGAGGATGGAGGCACCTTGCAGGTGGGCGTAACCGCCGCGCGCAATTGGTCGGATGGACGCGAGGGAGTCCGAATTACTGTTGCCGACAACGGCAGTGGAATTCCCCCGGAAGATCTAGCCCAGATATTCGAGCCTTTCTACACCACAAAACAAGAAACCGGCACTGGTTTGGGCTTATGGGTTTCGCGCGGCATCGTGCAAAAGCACGGTGGCTCGATTCGCGTCCGAAGCCGAGCGGAAGAACGCGGGAACGGACCCACCAATGGAAACAGGGCCGCGCGCGCCACCGGAACAGTCTTTTGGATTTTCTTGCCTCAGCGCCACGGAATCACTCGGGTCGCGTAATCTGGGTTAGTTTCTCCCGCCCCTGCAATCACTTGCGAACGGCAGAAGTACAGTGACCTTCGTACTTGGAACGCTCTGGCCACAGCGGCTTATAATCAACTAAACCTAAGCAGACTCGGCACTTAGCTTACATGCAACCCGTTGACATAGAACCGATTCTCGCGCCTGCGATCTTCGCTCTGGGGCTGTGCTTCGGCAGCTTCCTGAACGTCTGCATCTACAGACTGCCGCGCGCCCTGTCGGTCGTTGCGCCTCGGTCTGCTTGCCCGCATTGCGGAGATCTCATCCCGCTCCACCACAACGTGCCCGTGCTGAGCTGGCTGATTCTGCGCGGAAAATGCCGCGCCTGCAAACAGCCCATATCGCCTCGCTACCTGGTCATCGAACTCCTCACCGGCCTGCTCTTTCTGGGCTGTTACATCCATTTTGGTCTGACGCTCGCGACGTTAAAGTGCATCGTGCTCGGCTACCTGGTGCTGGGTCTTATCTTCACCGACGCCGAAACCAAGCTCCTGCCGGACGCCATGACGCTACCTGGTCTAGCGCTCGGAATTCTCTTCAGCCTGGTCGTTCCAGTCAACGATCTCGCCTCCCACATCATCCCAGGCATGGTGTCGCCCGCGCTGCGCGGTGAAATCTCGTGGCGCTTCTGGTCGCTGTCAGATTCCTTGCTGGGCGCGGCCGTTGGAGCATCGTTCCTCTACGGTGCGGCGGCGATTTATTTGCGCGCCCGTGGCGTCGAAGGCATGGGATTCGGCGACGTCAAGCTGATGGCCATGATCGGCGCATTCCTCGGCACCAAACTAACCGTGCTAACCATCTTTGCCGCGTCGCTCGCAGGCTCACTCTTTGGACTGAGTACAGTTCTTGCCGTCTGGATCAAGCGCCTGCGCCGGATTCAAGCGCACGCCGCCTCGCACCCATCGCCAACCGTCCCCGCGCTTGCCCCGCCTGATTCCAGCATCATTCCGGATGCAGCCCCGATTGCAGTTCGGCTCACGCCAAGCCGACGTGCGTGGCAATCGGCACGCCTCGCGTTGCGCTTTTACGAAATGCCCTTCGGCGTATTTCTTGGCGGCATGGCGCTCTTCTCATTCGCCTTTGGCCATCGCCTCCTGCATTGGTACTGGAGGGCGCTGTGAGTCCGCTCATTAGCCCCATGGTATTGCGCACGGCGGCGCTCTTGTTCGTCGCGCTCGCCGCCTTCGGTATGGCGCTATTCATCATTCGCCGCCTGCGCAAAAATCTCGTCACCGAGACCGACGAACTTGATCAGGCTCCGCTGGCAGTCGAGGGATTGCCCGTGCACGCCTACCACGCCGTCATTCAGCAACTGAAGCAGCAAAAGCATGAACTCAGCGCCCAGCAACTTGCGGAGCGTCGAAAAGCGAAAGCTTCCGACACGCTGAGCTCGACCATCCTTTCGAACCTCTCCTGCGGAGTATTGTTCTTAAACACCAGCGGCCTGGTCCGCCAGGCAAACGCGGCGGCGCGCAACCTGCTCGGATTTGCCTCACCTATCGGCCTGCATTCCTCCGATCTTTTTCGCACGGCCGGATTGCGCCCGGAAAATAACGCTTCGCCATCGGCGCAAGAAATCACCGTCGAGCAAGCTCTGGCTCCGGCGCTCGCCGGCAGGTCCGCGGTTCGAGGCCTGCTGCTGAATTACGTCGCCCGAGATGGTGAAAACCACGTCATCGAACTGACCGCTTCTCCCGTGCTGGCCGAAGACGCCAGCCTCATGGGCACGACGCTCGTGCTCACCGATAAGACTGATATCGAGCGCATTCGGCATGAGCAAAAAATGCGGCAGGAAATTTCTTCCGAGCTCGCGGGGGGGCTGCGCGATTCCCTCACTACTATCGCCGGATATGCGCAACAACTGGCCTGCAGCCGCGACGCCGACCTTGCGCGCCAGTTGGCGGATAGCATCG
>JBEKXO010000149.1:0-11317 GCA_049511995.1 Terriglobales bacterium | reverse complement strand
GCTGGCAAGTACCAAAAGCCAGACTCCGAAGACCCGGACACCGTTAACCACCTCAACTGGTACGAATCCACCGGGTTTATGCGCCCCTACCCCGGCGAGAAGACGGTTCGTCCGGCGAGCGACTTCAACCGCGCGGCACCGGCCAAGGCTGACGACGACGACTAAAACACGTTAGACTGAAAACCCTCTTCCCGATGACCGGGGAGAGGGTTTTTTCTTCAACCCTCACCGTTCCCACCTCCAGGAGCGTGATCAACAATGCCTTGTTCTCTTGCGGCTCAGGAGCCGGGAACCAAGCCTCTGTAACAGAAGTTTCACCCGATCTTCATAGACCCGTAACAAACCCGTAATACTGATTGGCGACTATTATCGCCGCTGATCTTTCCACCCCAATGTCTTTCCATCCCAATGTTGCACGGCCAATCCCACTTGCGTGATGAAAAAAAATCAAAGAGGAGAACGGTATGTCTGGAAAAGCTTCTCGAAATAAGCCTCAAAAGAAATCTAGAAATAAGTCTCGACTCAACCGTCTGCGTCCGCTCACTGGCATGCTGGCGGCGGGGCTGAGCTTGTCGACGCTCGCCGCTGCTCAGTCCAAGGAGTACCCGAAATACTTCACCGGCCCGCAGTCGAACGGCTCGTGGGTCGTCAGCGATGGCGCGGTCATCACGCCAGCTGGCACCCAAGTCGACCTCGGCATCCGGGTCCGCGCAAAGGCCATCGCGCTGAACCCCACACCCAAAAGTCACACCGCTGCCGTCCTCACCCTGGGCGCGACGCAGGCCGTCGAGATCTTCGACACCAACACTGGCAATGTCCTGCAGAACTACGCCACGTTCGGAACCGATTCAAGCGGCAGCTATGGCGGCATCGCCTATTCGGCGAACGGCCAGTACCTGGTGTTTAGCCAGGACAGTAGCAATGTCACGATCGCCAAGGTCAACGCACAAGGCTTGCTCGAAGACGACGCCCAAATCAGCGTGCCGCCGAACAATTCCTTCATCACCTGCTTCCCGAACAGTCCTCCAGCCTCTTATGGCAACCCCTGCGGCTCGTTCTATTCTGGGTACACCTCTTATCCCGGCGGCGTCGCGCTCTCCAAGGATGGCAGCAGCGCCTACGCCCTGCTGAACCAGAACGACACGCTCACCCAGATCGACTTGACCGCGACGCCGCCGACGCAGGGTACGCAGATCCGCGTCGGGAATGCGCCGCACAGCATCCTGATCGCCAGCAATGGCACGACCGCCTACATCAGCAACGAGGGTGGCCGCGCGGCAACCGAGGCGGACTTCCAGATCAACTCCGCTGGCACTGAAATCGTCGCCGACCCGTTCGTTGGCGCCGCGATCACTGGTACCGTTTCTGTGGTTGATCTGCCCACGATGACGGTCCTCGGTACCATCTCGACCGGTCTACACCCGACCGGGATGGCGTTCTTTGGAGGGAGCCTGTTGGTCGCCAATACCTATAGCGACACCATCTCGGTGATCGACACGGCCACCAACGTGGTGGCGCGGACGATCGACCTTGCGCTGCCCATCGGAGTGCCCGGCCAAGGTCCGGCCTATGGCGCCGGTCCGAACTCGATTGCCGTCGACAACAAGAATGCCGTTGCCTATGTCGCGCTTTATCATGCCAACGCGATCGCAGTGGTTAACCTCAGCCCCGGCGCGACGAATCCCGTCTTGGGCATGATCCCCGTGGCGTATGCTCCGAGCTCGGTCGTGCTGGACGCGACCAATAACACGCTCATCGTTGCCAACGACAAGGGCATCGGCGCGCGGCTTTCGTACGAATGCGACCACGGCGTCTGCGGCTACAACACCCACCAGGACAATGGCACCGTCAGCATCGTCCCGGTGCCGCTGAGTGGGGCCCTGCAGGCGATGACGCAGCAGGTTATCTACAACAATCACTGGGATCTGGCGCAAAATATCGCGTCGGCCAGCGGAGGCAACCCGAAGACGAAGCCGGTCGCACTCCCGGCCAAGATCGGCGATCCGTCGCTGATCAAGCATGTGTTCCTGATCGTCCGTGAAAACCGCACCTACGATCAGGTCCTGGGCGACGTGGCCGCCGGCAATGGCGACCCCTCGTTGGCGGTGTTCGGGGACGGCTCCGCAGCGGGTGGCACGCCGGTCACGCCGAACGCGCACCTGTGGGTGCAGCGCTTCCCACTGTTGGACAATTTCTACGACCCAAGCCGACAGTCGGCGGATGGTCATCAGTGGATCGAAGAGGGCATGGCGCCCTATGCCGACGACATCCAGTCGCCGGACTGGGTCCGCAGCTACCCGGGCGGGAACGCCGGCGATGCACTCGCCTATCAGAAGAAAGGCTTCCTGTTCTCCGAAGCGGAGGCCGCCGGTCTGCCGGTGAAGATCTACGGCGAATACATCGAGAACAATACGTACCTGCAGCCGAACGGGTCGACCAGCGAGCCGAGTTGGACCGAGTTTTACGCCGACTCGCAGTGCTTCGAGGGAGGGCCTGATTGCGGACCTCCCGGGACCCCCGGCGAGACGACGCTGTATTATCAGAACACGATTCAGTCAGAGTCCTCTATCCCTGCCGTGTATAACTACATGGTAAAGAACTTCCCATATTTCGATCTGAACATACCCGACCAGTTCCGCGTCGATTTGTGGGTGCAGGACTTCAATAATGACGTCGCGCGCGGTACGGTGCCTGCGATGGAACAGCTGTGGATCATGGACGACCACACCACCGGCCCGCCGACCCCGCAGGCCGAACAAGCCGATAACGATTTGGCCGTTGGGCGCATTATCGACTACATCAGCCACAGCTCGATTTGGTCCTCCTCGGCGATTTTCATCGAGGAAGACGACGCGCAAAACGGCGTCGACCACATCGACGGTCATCGCAGCCCGGGCTATATCATCAGCCCATACGTCGTGCAGAACGGACCCACCGACCACACCTACTACACGCAGGTCAACATGACGCGGACGATCGAGCAGATCCTCGGTCTGACGCCGATGAACCAGTTCGACCTCATTGCGTCGCCAATGAGGACGGATTTCGTCAAGGGCACCCCGCCCGCGGACAACTTCCTGCCGTGGACGCACGTGCCGAACCAGATCCCGCTCAGCCAGGGCGTCGGAGACAACGTAGTAGATGACTCGAAGGACAGCCCGGCGGTCAAGTCCCTGCGGAAGGGTTGGCTCCAGAAGAAGGAGGAGATCTCCGCTGGCAAGATGCACAAGCCCGACTCCGAAGACCCGGACACTGTCAACCATTTCAACTGGTACATGTCCACCGGGTTTACGCGGCCCTATCCTGGTGAGAGCGCGGTTCGTCCGCCGAGCGAATTCAACAAACCGGCTCCCGCGGGTGACGGGGACGACGACTAAAGCACGTTTCAACTGCAACGGCCCTCTCCTCGATCATCGGGGAGAGGGTTTTTTGTTAACGCCTCAAAATCCCCTCCGACCTGAACCGCCCCGGCACCGGCGTGAATTTTAGACGCTTCGGTTGCATGCTTGCGCATGGCGGCAGCCTGTCCATGCTAAGCCGCGGCACCGCTGAAATCCGGCGCTCTCGCTGCAATTTGAGTGGGTATTTTCCGCCACGCGACGAAAGCGCTTGCCAGGGCGAGGCAGGCGCAAAGCAGCATGATCAGGCGAAATCCAAAGACGAATGCTTTCGAAATGGCGGAACGAATCGTCGCCGCGCTTTGAGGATCAGCATTGAGCGGTGCATCGAGGCTGCCGAGTTTGGCGGCATTTGATTCAAGCTGCTGAACAGTGTCGGCATTTAAATCCAGAGCGGCGAGCGATTGTCGCAGGGAATGAGCGAAGGCTGCTGCCATGATCGCACCCAACACTGCTACCGCCAGCACACCTGCGACTCGAGCCACCGCATTGTTTATCCCCGACGCTGCGCCAACGCGCTCCTGCTCCACCGAGTTCATGACCACGGTTGTCAACGGCGCGACCGTGATGGCCATGCCCAGCCCCAGAACCATAAAAGCCGGAAAAAGCGCGACCCAGTACCGGGCGCCTACATCTGGCACCGTAAAAAGAAGGAATCCTGCCGTTGCAATCAGCGGGCCCACAATCAGCGGAATCTTTGGACCGTAGCGTGTTATCAGCCCTCCGGACCAGCGCGATAGCAAGAACATCAGCAAAATCATCGGGAGCGCCGCCGCACCGGTTGCGGTCGCCGAGTACTTCTGGATCTGTATAAAGTTCAACGGAACTACAAAAAAGAAAATGCCCACCGCGGCATAAAGAAATAGTGTCAACAGATTTGCGCCGCTAAAGCTCGCTGACCGGAACAGCTTCAGCGGAACCATCGGGCTCCTCACACTCTTCTCGACGAATACAAAAGCAGTCATCGATCCAAGTCCGACAATCAAACTGCCGATTACGCGAAGATCCGCCCAACCAAGAACCGGCGATTCAAGAAATCCATAGACCAGCGCCGCCAGGCCGATAGTCACGATCGAGGCACCCAACCAATCGATACTGCCAGGATTGGGACTGCGGGATTCGGGCACGCGCCACAACGAAACGACAAGAACCAGAGCAGCCAGAGGAATATTAATGAAGAAGACCCAATGCCAGGAGGCGTGATCGATCAATAATCCCCCCAGTACCGGGCCAAGAGCAGTAGTAATGGTTGTGAATCCGGCCCATGTCCCGATGGCTTTACCGCGAGACTTCTCGTCGAAGGATGAGCTGATGATCGCGAGACTGCCTGGCACGAGGAAGGCGGCAGCAACACCTTGCACGCAGCGCCAGATTAACAAGCTTTTGATGCCGGAGGAAAAACCGCAGCCCGCGGAAGCAACCGCGAAGCCAACTACACCCCACAAAAACATCGCCCGACGGCCAAGGGAATCTCCCAGAGCGCCGCCAACCAGAATCAGCGCGGAAAGAAATAGTCCGTAAGATTCGATGACCCATTGCACATCCACCACATTCGCATGAAGGTTGGATTGAAGTGCAGGCAAAGCCACATTCACGACCGTACTATCGATGAACGCCATGCCCGAACCGAGAATCGTGGCGGCGAGCACCCACGGGCGCGATTTCTCTGCACATGGCGCGCCTAAAGCCCCGGCCCGGATTAGTCCCTCATCGCATGGCTGCTTCATCTCGAATCTGGATGCTTATGGATTGCGAACGGATTCGAGCTTAGCGCAACTTTGATCCGACTGCGCCAGGGGGCTGACCATAGCGTGGCGAGCTTGATGGATTAATCGGAAACTGTGAGAGCGCTATCGATCGAAACCGCGGCAAAGTTTGCGTCAGGGAGAACAAATCATGGATCAGTCGAAGACAAGCACTTGTTTCGTTCGCGACTTTTTCTCCGCAACCTTGGTGTAAGCCTCAATCGCTTTGTCAAATGGGTTGCATTCGGGTTGCGAAACATGCAGAAAACCGGCATGAAAACCTTCTCGCAATAGGTTCATCACACGGGCAATTTCGGGTCCTGTGAGTTTCTGTGTATCGACTCCAATCAAATGGAGTTGGTTGTGATAGAAGTCGGTTAAATTCAAATGAACTTCGGCATCGGGGCCGGTAGCATTCGCTATGGCAATCTGCCTTCCTCCAACCCGCAGCGTGCGGAGGCAGGAGCGAAACAAATCGCCTCCGATAGTATCAAGCACGATGTCTACTCCTTTGCCGCTGGTCGCTTGCTGCACGCCGCTTACCAGCTCTGTTTCTTTGAGATTCAGAAAGATATCGGCTTCCTGCGCTCCTTGCGAGATGTCGGCGGCTATCACAACCGCACCCTTCCAATGAGCGATCTGGATCGCGGCACCACCCACTGCGCCTCCGGCTCCGGTGATTAGAAGTGTTTCCCCCTTTTGTAGGTGTCCTTCTTCTACCAGGGATTGCCAGGCGGCGAGGTAAGGCACCCCGACCACAGCGGCCTCCTCCATGCTCAACGCTAAAGGCTTCTCCGATAGCCACGAATAAGGCGCAGCGACAAATTCAGCGTGGGCGCCAGGGCGCGCCGTCCCGAACCCCGCGCCAGTACCCCATACCTGCTTGCCTTTCCACGCGCCTCCGTCCACGACAATTCCAGCGTAGTCACGTCCCGGAGTCATCGGAAGGTTAGAGTGGAAACGCCCAGCAACCGTGCCAACATCTGATGGATTGATGCTCGATGCCTTGATCTGTACCAACACTTCGTCTTCTTCCAACGCAGGAAGCGGCAAATCCTGAAAGCGGAGAACAGAGGGCGGACCGTACGTTTCGAAACGGAGTGCTTTCATCTTTTGCCTCGGTTGCCGCAACACCTGTCCTCAAAGATCAAGAATGATATTCACGTCTGGCTGCGAGCAGCATACCAGCACATTTCCCGGAGCCGGCCTCTCCAGGGGTTCCGGGTTGTAACGAATCGATCCGGCAATCAAACCCGTCATGCAGGTATGACAGACCCCAATCCGGCACGACCATCTAACCGGAACGTCGCACGCTTCCGCCAGTTCAAGCAAGCTCTGATATTTAGGGTCCCATGCGGTCGTGATCCCGCTCCGCGCGAATGAAACTGGGGGGCCAGATCCGGGCGGCCCTTGTGGCAGGTGAGGAGTGTGATCAACCCGCGCCATACCCGGTGTAATGCTCTCAAGCGCACCAAAGATTTCCGTGTGCACATTCTCGGCGGGTACACCCCAGGTTCGCAGCCCATCGCGCATGTTCTGCAAGAATGAAGATGGGCCACACAGATAGAAGTCACTACCCTGTGACACGCCAATTTTCTCTACCAAAGCCGTGTCAATGTGCCCGGGGGCATCGAAGTCTTCCCCGACTCGGTCCGTTGCAGCGGGCCTACTGTACACGATATATCCTCGACCGCGAGAGAGCTGTTTTACTAATGAACGCGATTCTTCTGCGAATGGATGTTCGACGCGATTACGCGCTCCATAGATCCACCAGATCTCTCGTTGCGATTTTTCGGCAGCGAGTGAGTGCAGCATCGACATCACGGGCGTTGCACCCACTCCAGCGCTCAGGAGAGCCACAGGACCTTCGCCGGGACGCAGAGTAAAGCTTCCGCGCGGCGCACTCACATCCAATACATTGCCTTCTTGCGTACGGGTGCACAGAAATGAGCTTCCAATCCCATTCAATTCGCTCTTGACGCCGATGCGGAAATGGTCGGCTGCCGGCAGATCAGACAACGAATAGCTGCGAAGAACGGGAGATTTATTCGGATCGACGAGCAGCCGCAAAACGACAAATTGACCCGCTTGGCAGACAGGAAGAGGCTGCCCATCGATTGGCGACAGAACGAAGGAAGTTACGCTAGCGCTTTCCTTATGAATATTCGCGACTCGCATCTGTCGAAATCCGGGCCATGCCGGTGCTTGTTCCTCGTTCGCGAGTCCTGGATTCCCTGCCACAACTTTGGAGCTCAAATCTTGTTGGAGCATCGCCTGGAACGAACTCTGCCAACCCTTGCTAAGCGCCGGAATCCGCAGCACGCGTTGCAGTTGCTGGCTGGATTGTCCCGGCAAATACAGGAGGGCGTCAACGTCGGCCACAGTCATTCGCTCGGGACCGTCAGCAATTTTTACAATGTCGTCGCCCGCTCCAACTTCTCCTTCCTGCAACACGCGAAAGTAGAATCCTGGCCTGTGATGCGCTACGAGCAGCGCTGGCATACGAGGCTCGTTCATGCGAATACCCACGCGGTAGCAGGTTACGCGCGGCTGTGTTACTTCAAATATCGCGTCACCAATGCGGTATCGATCGCCAATGCAAACCTCATTATCAAGAAGTCCCTCAACAGTGAAGTTTTCGCCGAACTGGCCGAAAGTAAAATCGCTGCGGCTCAGAAAGCGTTCCCAGTATTTATAGGAGTCCATCTGATAAACAAATACGGCGCGATGCTCACCTCCGTGGCCGGCGAGATCGCCTTGCGCATCGCCATCGATATCGAGCTTGCGCACCATTCGCCGCCCCGTAACCGGAGATTTCCAGATTGCGGTTCGGACAGTCTTACCGTTCCATGTCACGTCGCGTGGAAGACCGACATTTACTGAGAGCAGGCGAGCCATTTTCGGGCAAATCCCCCTTATTTCTCAACCGTCTATCGTGACGGACGTTCCAGTCATCCATTTCGCTGCGGGCGACACTATGAATACAAGCGAGTCGGCGATCTCTTCCGGTCGCCCGTAGCGACTGATCCCCGCTTTTTCTTGCAAGTTTGTTTCGTCGCCCTCGTCAATGCTCGTATTGTGCTCCGGCCGCTACTTCTCCAGGAAGGAGCACCGTCATCGGACACCACGATATGCACATCTATTTTCTCTGATGGCATTGGTCTGTGCGTTCGCTGTCGGATCAGCGTATTACGGAGTAGCTGACCCAAGGTAGAAGCATCGAAGTACTGCTTCCTCTACCCCTTTCGTCCGATCGAGGGCGTTTCCACACTGGCCCGCTTATTCCACCCGTGAAAAGGCGAGAGGTCCCCTGCATTCCACGCCTCGCGGAGCCCGGGTTTGCTCAGATCCCAGTCTGGGCGGATTTCGCTCGACACGGCGCGCAGGTCGCGCCAAAGATCGACGATCGACGGACGGCCCCAGAACCAGTAGCCGTTGTAGATGCTGTGGATCACGAGGCCTGGCTTGAGCACGAGCGTGTGCGGGATCATTGGATTGTGCTCGGGGTCGGTGTACTCCTGGATGTCGAGATCCTTCTGAACCGTTCGGCCGGGGTCTGAAAGGAAAGTCCACTCGGCTCCGACCGAGGCTCGAAACTCCTGGAGCGTGTGGTGGTCGTCGGTAGAAATCGTCGCGATCTGCGTGTACGCCACCGCAATCTTGGGGTAAAACGCGGCGAGTTCCAAATGCTGCTGGTGTTCCTTTGGGCAGTACTGGCCGCGCGCGAGCGTGAGGATCAGCGGATCGTCCCCCTGTAGTTCGCTGAGCCTGCGCATTTTATCCGTGTGATCGGGCAGCTCGTAATCTGGGAAAACACTTCCGGGCACAATATCAGAACGCATGCTTGGACTCCTCCGATTACATCCGTTGGCATCGCTTATGAGTTGCCACTTTTCATCCGCAATCCACTGGCCTGAATCGAGCTCATCGCCGAGGAGTGATGCGGATAAAGGTGTATCAACGAATCCGGCGGCGATCAGGTTCACTCGAACCGAAAAGCGCCGCAACCAGCTTCGAGCCACACTTCCCATCCGGCGGGTTGTTCAACCAGCAGATGTCGCCGCGCTCGCCGTTCACCTTATCACCAACACAGCCCTGACGGGCGCAACCTGCGACATCGATGGTGGACAGCAGTTCGTTGTCGCCTCGCTTAGCTAAGAACGCAATTCGAGTATGCATCAGATCTGACTTTTCGTCATGATTGCTCCAATCAACCGTTTCCTGTCATGGAACTCCCTAAGGCTAGCAGCGGAAGCGAGCCTCCGCTTGTATCGGTGGTTGATGATGATGAGTCGGTGCGCGAATCGCTGCCTGATTTGCTAAGGGAATTCGGATTTGCAGCTCGAGCTTTTTCGTCAGCGGAAGAGTTTCTCTCATCCGATTGTCTCGATCAGACCAGCTGTTTGATCCTCGATATCGCTATGCTGGGCATGAGTGGACCGCAACTTTAGCAGGAGCTAAAACGCCGCGGGCAGGAGATACCGATCATATTCATCACTGGTCAAAGAGGTGAGACGATTCGTGCTCGAGTACTCAAGCAGGGTGCAGCAGGGTTTTTGCTCAAACCATTCAATGACGGAGCTCTGCTTTCGGCGATCAAGATGGCACTGCAGGGCACTTGATGTTGCGCTAGTTAACCTCTAGAAGCAAACCAATGAATTCAGCAATGTCGAATGTCACGCGATTGGTATTCATTGATGACGATGATGTGAGTAGTTGATCGGGCTGGCGAAGTTCGGGTGATTCAGGATGTTGAAGAAATCGGCTCCCGCCTGAAAAGCATGCTTCGTCGATCGATCACCTCAGTAACTCGCCGGCGAGCCAGTAATCGACACTGAACTTTCCCGGACCGGAACAGATCAGCCAGATAAAGAAGAGCACGTACAGGACCTCGGGAAGGTAGAGGAAATCGTCGAGCCAGCTAAGAGGCGAAAGTCCTTTAGGCAAGGTGGAAAGCGCGCTGGTCAGGGTGGCGACAATCATATCGATCATTAAAGCCGCGCTGGCCGGGCTTGAAAGAAACCCCACGGTCACCAGGGATCCGCCAACGAACTCGACGCCAGCCACGAAATAAGCCGTCTGGCGCGGAAACGGGACTTTGGCCTTAACGAGCGTTTCGTAAACAGGTTTCGTGCCGCCGGCGACAAACAATTTGTTTCCCCCGGAGATGGCGAAAAACAGCCCGATCGATACGCGCACCAGCAGGATGGCATATTGTTCCAAATCACGGCTACCTAGCAGCGCAAACTGCACCAACCGTTTCCAATCCATCTGTTATCCCTCCATCGCGGTGTCGTGAGCGAATTCTCGCGCCCCCCGAGATTATGTGTCCATCCGTTCGACCCATTGAGCGCGAAATGCGGGAGCCGGGAATGGGTCCGCAAAGTACTGTGTCTCGCGCGCAACCTTGTCGCCCGTGAACTCCATGATGCTGACGGTGTAGGACGGCTTGCCGTCATAGGTCAGGATGAGTTCGGTGACCCAGAGATCACCGCTGCCAATGATTCGTCGGACAGTAAACCGCTTTTTGTTCGGCTGACCGGCGCGTTGGCACTCTATGTTGTGTCGACCGCGGGTGCGCTCGCCTGACTGCGGGTAGTCCAGCACCGCGTCCTCGTGATAGATGAGGTGCTCCGTTTCAAAGTCGTTGGCATCGGACGCCGCCCAATGCTGATCCAGTGCCGCACGGATCTCCTGATCTCGCACTCCAGAATACTGCTCCTTCTTTTGTTGATCGTTCATCTTGAGCCCTCAATTTGACAAGAAGCTGACCGCTCTAGCGGAATTGGAGCGTACGACTCGTCAACTCGCGGAGGCCCCTCCTACACGTTGTGGTTTCGCGGATCGTCTTGGGCGCTGAGGTATTCGAGTCCAAGCGGCCCCATCGCGGTTACTTGCGTGACGTACTCGCCGGATTTCGCCCAGTGGAAATGGGGCGTGTCGCCAGGGAGAATGATCACGGCCCCAGGCGGATAGGCTTCCAACTTACTCGCGTCGAATTCATCGCCCAGTCCGATATAAAAGACGCCGGAAATCACGGTATAGACTCGGTCCTCCGGGTGCTTGTGAGGCATCAGCTTCGCGCCGTGGGGCGATTTGACCCTGATTGTGTAAGGGCCGGGCTCCGAGGGTTGACCCACGACGACGGCCAGCCGGACAGAAGGTGGGAAGGCC
>JBEKXO010000148.1:0-11382 GCA_049511995.1 Terriglobales bacterium | reverse complement strand
CACTCAATCTCAATCCGTGTTGACCTTGCTGAGGATCTCCCCAAGGTCATGGCAGACCGTGTCCAACTGCAGCAGGTTTTCATGAACCTCATGCTCAACGGCATCGATGCTATGAAGGGAATGACTGGCGGAGCTGAGCTCACCATCAAGTCACAGCGAGGGGAGAATGAGCAACTTGTGCTGTCGGTCAGCGATACGGGCGTCGGGCTGCCTGAGGAGCAAGCGGACCAAATCTTCAATGCCTTCTTCACCACCAAACCCTATGGCACCGGCATGGGACTTCGCATCAGCCGATCCATTGTGGAATCGCATGGCGGCCGCCTGTGGGCTGCCGACAACTCTCCCCGCGGCGCAAGATTTTATTTCACATTACCCACTAAAGCTGCGACACCCGACTCAGTTGTGACGGGAGATGCAGCCCGGTCGTCTGAGTCTATGAATGCCGGGCGACCCACACAGCGGGAGTAAGGTCTGGAAGGCACCTGATCGGGAGATCGGCAAACCCGGGGAGAATCGTGGAAAAGTAATCGCGCACCGGGACTTGCAGCCGACGGCAGCTTTCCACAACCGAGAGAATCGCCGCAACCTTCGGTCCCGCTTGTGGGCTACCGATGTGCAACCAATTCTTTCGACCCAGAGCAATCGGACGCATTGAATTCTCCGCGAGGTTAGTACTCAACTCTAATTCGGGATACTCCAAAAAACGGGTGAGCTTCTTCCATAGTGCGAGCGCGTACTGGCAGGCCTTGCTGAGTGCGCTAGAGGGCAATGCTATCGACTGCGCTGCCTCGATCTTAGTCCGGAAGGGTCAATGAGTTGGACCTCCAGCACGCTGAAGTGCTCATTACTAACGCAAGCTTCTCAAACATTGGTTTTGTGTTGAAATGTGCTGCAAAGTGCAAAAGTCGTGTGAACCGACAAAACTGACAAAACTCGGAGACCCCGCCAAAAACGCGAATCCCTATAGAGAAAGAATCCGCTTCTCCGTAGAGATGCATGGAGGAATGTCATAACGAAACTAACCCGGGCGTGACATAGGTCGCAAAATCTTGCGCGTTTGATCAAGGTTCTTGTCGAAGTCCGCAGGCTGTGATCTACTCTACTGAATAGTCCCCCGCCCCGAAGGAATACCGAATGCGGCACATCTTAACCTACAGACTGCTGTCCACAGTTGCGCTACTGGCGGGCATTCTAGCTACCGGCGGAGTGGCTTTCGGCGCAACTCAGTATGTCATTACGAACGACGATCCGGGAGTTGGTTTTTATACGGTGGGGCCAGATGGGGCGCTTAGCTTGCAGCAGCAGGTGCAAATCGGCGGCTTTGGGAATGTGGCTGGATTTTTCGGCGCTAACCGAATCGGCGTTCTCGATAGCGGAGGCCAGCAATGTGTGTACGCATCCGTGTCTTCTACAAAGAACATTGTGGGGATTTTCGTCTCTACATTGACCGAGGGCGGCAGCGCCACAGGTTCGCCGACTGACGGCGGCACATCCAATGGCATAGGGCTGGCTCTCAATAGCCAGTATTTGTATGCGAGCTTTACAGACTCAAACACGATCGGAACTTTTGCGATACAACCCGGTTGCGGCTTGTCGTTCACCAATGACGTTTCGGTCGGCGGGCTGGCGGGCGGCGTTATCAACGGCATGGCGATTCACGGCTCCATGCTGATTGCCACTTATACCGATGGTTCAATACAGTCGTTTGATATTTCCGCGGGCGCTCCCGTGTCGAATGGCGACGAGCAATATGCGACGGCGACGCTGAATTCGATGGATGCCACCTATCCCAACTCCATCGACATCACCAGCGATGGACACTATGCAATCTTCGGCGATACTTCGACTTCGATGGTGGTGGAGGTTTCCGACATTTCGTCGGGGAAATTGACTCCGACCGTGGTCTATCCCGGCAAGGGGAGCATCAGTTCGAGCAACATCATGCTGAGTCCCGACGAGACTGTGCTCTATGTGATCAACACACAAGGCGCCCGCGTGACCGCCTTCTTTTTCAATGCGACTACGGGCGTGCTTTCGGGCGGTTGCCAGTCGGGAACGATCCGCGGGCAGTCAGCGTATTGGTCGTATCTGGCGGGACTTGGTTTAGCCAGCCAAACAGGCGATGGCGGCGGTGTGTATGTCGCGGAGTTCGGCCGTCTATCCGCGATCGCACTGGTGAGTCTGACTATGAGCGGGCCAACATGTACGATGCGGGAGGTGAACGGCTCACCCTTTGCAGATCCGAACAGCCCGGGATTGCTGTCGATTGGCACCTTTCCTCCGCGCTCGTTCTAGCGGCTGATCCCTAGCGTCCGTCGGGCGCAAGTGGAAATCAGCTACCAGTTATCCGCAACTAATTGCAGCTGGCCAACATTATTGCCAGACGGCGGCACCTCTTTGTTGAGAGGCCGCCAAATCTGTGGTCTACTCAATCGAAGCGCCCCCCGCCTGAAGGAATAGCCCATGGAGCAAAAATTGATATCCTGGCTTCCGCGCGCTGTCGCGCTATTAGCGGGCGTCTTTGCTCTTAGCGGGCTTGCCCTGGCAACGACTCAATACGTCATCACCAATGACGATCTGCCCTACCCATTTCTTAACAGCATCAGCGTTTACACCGTTGAGGCGGGCGGAGTACTGAGCGCGCCGCAACAGATAAAAACCTACGGATTTGGAATCGCGGGCGGTTTCTTTGGGACGAACCGCGTCAGCATGCTCAACAGTGGAAGCCAACAGTGCGTCTATTCTTCGGCGGCCGCCACGGGAGAGATTGTAGGCGTCGCGATCGACACATTGACCGTCGGCGGCAGCGCCAACGGATCTCCGACGGACCTCGGGACGACCAATGGCATTGGCCTGGCGATGAATAGCCAATATCTCTATGCCAGCTTCACCGACACCAACACCATCGGAACGTTTGCGGTGCAGTCTGGGTGCGGTTTGACGTTCATCAACGATGTTTCGGTTGCCGGGTTGGCGGGCGGTGTGATTAATGGCATGGCAATCTATGGCAACGTGCTCATCGCCACGTATACCGACGGCTCGATCCAATCATTTAACGTTTCCACGGGCACACCGATCTCAAATGGCGACGAACAATACTCGACCGCGACGCTTAATTCCATGGACGCCACTTATCCGAACTCCATCGATGTCACCAGCGATGGACACTATGCAATCTTCGGCGATACCTCGACTTCGGTTGTAGTAGAAGTTTCCGACATTTCCTCGGGAAAATTGACTCCGACCGTGGTCTATCCCGGCAAGGGGAGCATCAGTTCGAGCAACATCATGCTGAGTCCCGACGAGACTGTGCTTTATGTAATCAACACGCAGGGAGCCACCGTCACCGCATTCTTCTTTAACGCGGTGACCGGCGTGCTTTCCGGCGGATGCACATCGAAAACGGTGAGCGGACAATCGGCGAACTGGTCGTATCTCGCGGGACTCGCCTTAGCTCGTCAAACAGGCAACGGCGGCGGCGTGTACGTGGCGGAATACGGCAGCACCTCAGGAATCGCGCTCGTAAGCCTAGCGGTAACTGGCCAAACATGCGCAATGCAGGAGGTGAGCGGCTCGCCGTTTAACGATCCAGACAGCCTGGGATTACTTTCCATTGGTATTTTTCCGCCTCGGTCTTTTTAGGATAATGATGGCGTATTGTTGTTGTCCTCTTGTTACTTTCGATAATCGGGCGGAGTTGGGAAACTAGTAAGGTAGAAATAAAGGAGCTGAATATGCGCTCGCTGTCGAAATGGTCGCTGGCAATCATTTTCTGCGGATTCTCTTTTCTGAATGCTGCGGCGGACGATTGTCCCGCTCGTCCCGCCAATGGCAGCGTCGTCAACGACCCCTATAGCATCTCGTCGCAGAATGGCGTTCTCAAAGCTCAGTTTATTCTCGCGCACTCCGTCGATCAGGCTGGCTACACCCACTATTGCTATAAGTACAATGCGTCCGGCCAGATTCAAGAGTCGCCTACGTTGCGGCTCAACCCCGGAGACCAACTCGAACTCGACATTCTCAACCGGATACAGAATAACGATGCGATGAAGATGAAGATGAGTATGCCGAAGTCGCAAGCGCAAACCTGCGGCGATGGCGGCGACGCGACCCTCGATTCGACGAATGTCCATTTTCACGGCCTGAATGTTCCGCCCATATGCCATCAAGACGATGTGATCGACACGCTGATTCAGCCGGGCTCGCCCGGATTTCATTACAGCATTCAGATTCCGGCGACCGAACCGCCGGGCTTGTATTGGTACCATCCGCATGTGCACGGCTTCACCGAATTCCAGGTGAATGGCGGAGCCGCCGGCGCGATCGTTGTCGAAGGAATGGAGAAGTATCGGCCTGAGGTTAAGGGCCTTACCGAACGCGTCTTTGTAATTCGCCAGCAGTATTTAGTTCCGTGGGTTCCGGGGCCGTATTTGTTGACGCTTAACTACGTGACTGCGCCTTTTATTGGCAACCTTGAGCCGATTATTCAAATGCAACCGGGAGAGCAGCAATTTTGGCGAGTGGCCAACGCCTCAATCCAGGACTTCCTGGAATTGCAGGTGCTCGACAATGACAAGCCGGAAAAGCTCCAGATTATCGCCTTGGACGGCTATCCGCTGGCTGACGTCAGGTATGAAAAGACGATTTTGATTCCGCCCGCGGGTCGAGCCGAGTTTATTGTGACGGCTCCGCCGGCAAGCGATACGGCGGCGTTATTTACACAGGCCTATTCCACTGGGCCGACGGGGAACGCCGACCTTTCCGAGGTGCTCGCCAACATCCAAGTCACGGACAAGAATCAAGCCGCTTCGCGTATGCCTAAGTCGACCGCGCCCGCATCGCCAGCGGGGCTCAAATTTTCGGATTTGGACAATGTAAAGGTAACCGCTGAGCGGAAACTTTATTTCTCAGAGGAATTTGGCGGCACCAACGGGCCGATTCAGTTTTACGTAACGGTTGACGGGCAAAAGCAGAGAGTCTTCGAGCCCGATGAGAAACCGGTGATTACTACGAAGGTGGGC
Organism: Terriglobales bacterium; assembly: GCA_049511995.1. Lineage (GTDB taxonomy): Bacteria > Acidobacteriota > Terriglobia > Terriglobales > Acidobacteriaceae > Acidiflorens. The sequence goes on along the minus strand of JBEKXO010000148.1, from coordinate 6,361 downwards.
GCCGTAGAAGATTGGACGATCGAAAATCGCGCGCTCGAAACGCACGCCTTCCACATCCATCAGATACATTTCAAGGTGATCGAGATCGACGGCAAGCCGGTGGGACAACCGGAACTACTGGACACAATCGCAATTCCATACTGGTCGGGCAGCGGACCCTATCACAGCGTGAAAGTCCGCATGGATTTTCGTGATCCAACGATTGCCGGCACGTTCCTCTTTCACTGCCACATCCTGCTGCACGAGGATCTCGGCATGATGCACAAGATTCTGGTCGAGCCGTGATCGCGACAGCGTCGGGGCACAAAAAAAAGTTCGATTATCTTTTCCTGAAGACATCCTCCTGAATAGTAAGGACAAGCGTACCCATGCGCAGACAAATGCAACTCGTTTCATGCATAACGCTCTTACTCATGCTCGTCATGATCTCTGGATCGATGGCCGGAAGTGCCGGAGATCGGCAGGCAACCGATTCCTATCCGCGGAAGCCCACCGAAGGTGCCGTCCCCAAGTCTTACGGCAGGCTTGCGGCGGTTATTCCCGATTCGATCGGCACCGGGCTGGTTTTTGAGGATGCGGAAGGCGTGATTCGGTTCGTCAGCGTTACCGGCATGAAAGAAGGAGAATTGGCGCGCTACGATACGACTCCCACGCGCGGCGGGATTCCGAAAGCCTATGGCCACCTGGTGAGCGCAGTGGTGAATCATGGAGCCACTGCCCTCGTCTTCGAGGACGCCAATGGAGTGATTCGATTGGTTACTCTGACTGGTGTCACCGAGGGCGAGCTCACGCGCGACTGATCCAACAATCCCGCGCCCTCGTCCGTCTAGTGGCGGCAGGCAGAACAGTAGCCACCGACTTCCAGTCTCGCGACAACGATGTGGAAGTGGCAATCGCGCTCTAACTGTTTCTTCAGTGCCTCGAATGTTTTGCTGACGAATTCCGTGATTTTTCCGCAGCGCAGACAAGCCATGTGGATGTGATCGCGGCCCAGTTTGCGCTCGTAGTAATGACCCTCACCGTTCAGATGCATGAGGTCGAGTTCGTCGATCAGGCCTTGCCGTTTGAGCAGGTCGAGGGTGCGATAGACGGTACTGCGATCCACCGAGGCATCGACGCTTCTAGCCTTGCGCAGAATCTGACTGGCATCCAGGTGCTTGTTAGCGGTCTCGATCACACTGAGAATCGCGCGGCGAGGGCCCGTCATGCGGATTCCGCGTTCGGCCAGTTGCGTCTGCAAGCGTCCGGGAATTTCGGTTTGAGGAAGAGGCATTGAATCTCCTGTTTCTAATTGCGACTTGGTTGCAAATAACTTGCGACGAAATCTTGCTGTAACCCGTTGACAGCTTAAGCGAGGTCACTCTAACCTGAACATTATAAGTCCTGTTGCGACTTAGTCGCAAATAATAATGCACATCCAAACTTCCGACTCGAGGGGCGGGCACGTTGCGTCTGGCCGGCACAGGCGTCGCGGTCTCTCTCTTGTCGTCTTTATCTGCGTTACTCTGCCTTTGTTTATTTGCCCCGTATCGTCACTACTCGCGCAGGAGAGTCCCTACATCGTGACCTACGACCACTACCTCGAGGAACCCGGCAGCCTCGAAGTGGAGTACTTTTCTACCTTTGGCACCCAGCGCCGGGGCAACGACTTCGACGCCTTCTGGATGGAATTCGAATATGGCGCGACCGCATGGTGGACGAGCGAACTCTATATCGCCGGCCAGACGACCTTCGACGACAGTACGATTTTCACCGGCACACGGTGGGAAAACCGCTTCCGGCTGCTGCAGCGTGAACACATCGTCAATCCGGTGGTCTATATCGAGTTCGAGAATACGAATGCCGCGGACAAGATCGTGAAGGAGGTCGAAGGTCATGACGTAGAGTCCGACTATGCCCCTCCGAATGGCATATTGCGCAAGGAGCACGACCACGAACTAGAGATGAAGCTTCTGCTTTCGAGCACATTCAAAGGATGGAATGTCGCGTTGAATCCTATCGTCACCAAGAATCTTTTGCCGAGCGAGCCGTGGGAATTCGCCTATGCCGTCGGCGCGAGCCGTCCGCTTGCGCTGAAAGCCTCACCCGACCGCTGCAATCTGTGCCGCGAGAATTTTATTGCGGGAGTGGAAATGTACGGAGGACTGGGCGACACGCAGAGCGCTGGTCTGCACGATACGTCGCACTACCTGGCGCCGGCGATGGCGTGGAATCTTCCATCGGATTGGACCTTCCGCCTCTCTAGCGGTTTCGGTTTGAACGACAATAGCCATCGACTGCTGTTGCGCTGGGGAGTCTCCCGCGAGTTCGCGGGCTTTGGCGAACTGCTTGGGCAATTGTTTGGAGCGCGGCCATGAAACTATTCTTCGCCGTATTTCGCCCTATGGGCTGCCTGGGGATTGTGGCCATCGGCGCAATCGTTTTGGCCTTCGGCGTCTTCGCGATTTCGCAGGCTCTCGGGCAGAGCGAGAATGACTCTCGCCACCATGGCAAAAAGGCAAAGTACGCCGCCATGACTGAGGCCCCTGAAAAGGCGCGGGAGAAGAGGAATCCTTTCGAGGGCGACGCTCAGGCTGTGGCCGCTGGAGGGAAACTCTTCGAGCAACACTGCGCCGAATGCCACGGTGAAAAAGCTGGAGGCACGCGGCACGGCGTCAGCTTGTTGCGCGACGAAGTGCAAAATGCGACGCCCGGGACCTTGTTCTGGATTTTGACCAATGGGGTCGTCCGCCAAGGTATGCCGGTATGGTCGAAACTGCCGGAACCCGAGCGCTGGCAGCTTGTTACATTCCTGCAATCATTACGGGCAAAACTGGCAAATTCACCGCCGTTGGCCGCAGAACCAGTAGGTGGAATTCCTGTTTTTGCGTACTTGGCAGTAACGCATAGTATCGAGTGAGTGACCGAAGCAGGATCTCCGGGTTGCCATGGTCTAGGTGCGCGCCCGCCAGGAAGTCGGCGCAGATCATCTCCAGGCAGTAACCGCGCCGCGCGATTTGTCCGTGCCTAACATCAGGGCCGCAGTCTCGATTCTGCCGTGATGTGTGCTGTCTTTGCCGTCGTTCTGGATATGTGTTGTGCACGGCAGAACAATACAACGCAAGCCCCAAGCATCATTGTGCTGGCGCCGAGCACCCACCATTGCACGCCAAATAACTGAGCGAGAATTGCGGAAGCAGGATTCAAAGCGTTCGCGGCTTGACCCCGGTGGCCTGCGGACCTAGCTCCGACCGACGACGACAGAATGGGCGCCGCCGAAACAGGCGAGTTCGGTAGCGATTGAGCTTGCGGTCGCAGCGCAGGGAGCGCGCCAATTCCCGAGATTTCGAACGCGAGTCCTTCTCCCGCCCTCACCAGATTCGCTGCCTCCACTTGATAGCGGTCATTGCCGGTGCGAAGGATCTGGAAACCCGCAGACTGCGCTGTGAATTTCATAGTCGGCGGAATCATGACTGCCAACTGTTGTAGCGGATACTCGTTCTTTATACGAAACGTCGTCTGGCCGGTATACGGCAGATCATAGTTGAATGCGAATTTGGTGGCTCCGGGTTGCAAGGGAAAGTTGACCGCATAATGCCCAGGTTCGCCGGGCACGGGCGTCGCGGAAATCAGCGAGGTGATTTTTTCAGGGCCAGCGGCCAGAACGGAATCGAGTTTTGCGTGGGCGGGCAGGTAAGTTTCGAACGTGCGCTCGCTCGCCTGCGTCAGCGGCGGGCTGGAATCATTTTTGACTTCGATCATGTCGGAGACATGGAGATGATTGCCTTGTGCCCCGATGCGGATGATTTCGATGCTACCGGTGACACCTCGCACCATTGGGGCCGCATCGAAAACGTCGACGGAGACAGCTTCACTCACCGAAGCTCGCTGATCGTAGTTGACGCCACGATGCACCACGCGCACGACATGCGGCTGGTTTGGATACTTTACGTTGAGACTAAACGACCCCTGTGAGTCGGTATGCGTGCGTGCTTCCTCTTGAATACTCTGCTGCAGAGCGGATTGGTCCAGACCGGGCTGGGCTGGACCGGATGGAATCGGTCGAAGAAGAATGACTTCGGCGCCGGCTGCGAACTGGCCGCGGGTCTGATTGCGGACTACGCCCGTGATTGAGTCCGCGGACAACGCTGGCATGGAACAAACAGCAATGATGCCAATGCCCCGGATGATCATGCGTCGCGAGAATTGCTTAGCGCAGAAACTTATCATTGGCTTGCTCCCGTGTGCGGCCACGCCTCGAACGGCGATATCGGATTGAACTATTCAATAGAGTTCTGACGCTCCACGTTTACCTAGTTGGAGTCACTGAGTCACGGCCTTCTCCGCAGGGTGCCCGGGCGATTGAGATACCTGTCCGAACATGATGCCGGTCTCCACTTCCGCTGGCTGCCCGTCCTGCAGGTAGCGCCTGAACTTCCATTGCCGCAGGGCGTCGGTGATGGCTTTTGCCTGATCAGGAAATGCACTGACGAGATGAATGTGTTTTATCTTGCCTTCTTTGTCGATAATGATTCTTACCGGCACAGGATTAAACCTATGCTCGGTGAAGACAGGATTGACTTTTGCAATGATGTTTTCATCGCGCGCGTAATCCTGAATGCACGCTGGGACCGCGTCTCCACCTACCCCCGCCGCAACGCCGGCCTCGGGCGGCAACTTCATCCTGTTAAGGTCAAGCGTCAAGTTCTCCAGCAGTTTCGTGTCACGGCTGCTCAGCACTATCTGCAATGCGTGGCAGCGCATGTCGGTCGCCAGAACATACCAATGCAGCTCGGCTACGGGGGACCAGTAGGCAAAGAATGTGAAGGAGCGATCAGCGACCTTCATCTGCGTTGGCGGCAGTTCCACCTTGTAATCGGCCTGCAGATTATCTTTCTCGAAATTGATGAGTTCACCCGCATCGGCTGTTGGCAGCGGAGAGAAGAACGTGTCTTGGGCGGTGATGAGAATATTCCCCCGCGCCGGTCCTTTGAATGTGTCCGCGGGCGTGATTTGCGCCAGTACGTAACGGCCGCTGTCGGACGGCGGCGGACCCTCATATTTCTGCCTCCAATCTGGAGGTAGAGAGTAAGTCATACCAAAATACTTGTTAGTGAAGACATTGTCAGTTACGTTCCCGCCCTCAGGCACGGGAGTTACAGAATCACTGGCACTCGGCCGGGCACCTTTCACCAGGACTACACCCTCGGGGACTTTTGTTAATTGACCTGTGATGTTGGAGGGAAAGTCGAGGCTGTTCTTCGAAGCATTTTGTCCCGCGGCCAGCAGCGACGCGAACCACGCAAGAACAAGTGAGAGACGCACAAATCGATTCATATTTCTCGTCATTTCTCCTCCGACGCAGAAGTCCGCAGGCGAGACATTCTCGTTATCTCGCCCGCGAGAGTGGCTTACAACATCTACAGCGAGCGCAGGAAGTCCAGCACTTCCTGCTGTTGCGTGCTGGAGAGGCTCTTGAAATTCTCAATCACGGTGTTGGCTTCGCTGCCGTGGCTGGCATGGTCCTCGATGGCCGTGATCAGATTGGTGGTGCGGCCATCGTGGAGCAGGAAGATGCGCTGTCCCAATCCCCACAAGGGAGCTGTACGGAACTGGTCGCCGCCGGCGCCACCCTGGGAGACGTTATCCGCCAAAGTATTGCCCATGGTGTGAATCTCGATATCCGAGAACGCATTTACCTGGGCATTGCTCAACGCGGGGACGAAGTTTGACTGTTGCGTCGTACCGGGCGTTGGATTGTGGCAGGTCGCGCAGCCGATCGAACTAAACAAGGCACTTCCGGCGGAGATCGCCGATGCAGAAACCTGTTGTCCATTCAGCACCACTCCACCTGGTGGAGGCGGAGCGAGGAAGCGCATGAAGTTGGCAAATGCCGAGACGTCATCGAGAACGGCTGCGTTCGGCGTAGAGTTTGGGTTGGACGTGTCTTCCGGATAACCAACTCCGGCGAGATTGAGACAGCTTGCGATCAGGCCGGTGTCGCCCGTGCCACCGTTGCCGTCTTCGCCCGGAAGTGGACGTTCGTTCTGGAACACTTCGTTGGTGATTCCCATTTCCACGTTGTAGGCCTCGCCGGAAAACAGGTGCAGCGATTTGTTCTGCGCCTTCCATCCAAAACGGGCGATGGTGCTGTCGTTGCCGTTGTGGTTGAACGTTCCGGTAATACCAAAATTATTCTTGAGATTGGCGGCTTGATTCTTCAGCAGAGTTGAGTCGTCGAGGTTCTCAATCAAGCCAGCGCCAAAGGTGGGCGTGGGAATGCGGAAGATCACATTGTTCTCCTCCACCGCCAAGGCGAAGCTAGGCTGCGGCAGCGCGGTGGCACTGTTACAGGTGCCGGCATCGGAGCGGCCAGTGACGG
>JBEKXO010000147.1:0-11457 GCA_049511995.1 Terriglobales bacterium | reverse complement strand
GGTATAGGGGTCCTTCGACTCCGCAGGGTCTTCACTTCGCGAAGTCCCTGCTTCGCTCAGGATGACAAGTGGAATTGTGAATGTCTGGCGAAATTGTATCTTCGGTAATCTTCACGGGACTGGACCCAGCGTGTAATGTCAGGGCTGGTCAACCTCTGTGCTGCTTGACTGTTTCTCATCCACTTAAGAACTTCTAACAACGCTGCAACACTGGCAATGCACTGCTACGCACGCTAAGGATGTAATTCTTTATGTCTTCTTCTACGAACGGCGCACCGAATCCAGCTTCTGCTTCTACTATTCAACGGCCGGCCACTGGCGGAGCGACCGCCGCTGTGCTATCGGGTGCGACGGCGACTGCGACTGCAGCGGCTGCGGCGGCTCCTGCTGCTGCGCCATTTTCTACTCCGGCGCTGCTGGCGGTGATGCTGAAGTCTTCGGAGAAGATCAGCGACCTGTTTTTTACTCCGGGCAAACCGCCGCTGGTGGAGATTAACGGAAAGCTGACGCCGGCGGGAGCGGCTCGCGCGCTTACGACCGAAGACACGCGGCGCATTGCGGCCGATCTGATCGGGAACAATCAGCATGCACTCGATAATTTGAGGGAGCGCGGCTCGTGCGATGTGTCTTACAGCATGCCGGGGGCGAATCGGTTTCGCGTGAATGTTTTTATGCAACGCGGGACGTGCGCGGTGGTGATGCGCGTGATTCCGGCGAAGGTTCCGGACCTGGACTCGCTCAACTTGCCGGCCGAGTTGAATAAGATTGTCGAGCTGCGCAATGGCATCGTGCTGGTGACGGGGCCGACGGGGTCGGGAAAATCGTCGACTCTGGCGGCGGTCATCGACAAGATCAATAAAGAGCAGTCCTATCATGTGCTGACGATCGAGGACCCGATCGAGTTTCTGCACGCGCACAAGAATTGCATCGTGCATCAGCGGGAGTTGCACAGCGATACGCCGAGCTTTGCGCTGGCGTTGCGGGCGGCGCTGCGGCAGGCTCCGAAGGTGATTCTGGTCGGCGAAATGCGCGACAAGGAGACGATCGAGATCGCGATGGAGGCAGCGGAGACCGGCCATCTCGTGCTGTCCACGTTGCATACGATTGACGCGTCGAAGACGGTTGAGCGGATCGTGGGAGCTTTCCCTATGGCCGAGCAGCACACGTTGAGAAATCGTTTGGCGAAGAGTTTTCGCTACATCATTTCGCAGCGACTGGTGCCGCGTAAGGATGGCGCCGGGCGTGTGGCGGTGATCGAGATATTGAAGTCGACGCTGCGCACGCGCGAGTACGTCGAAAAAGGCGAGGTCGAAGGCAAAACTTTGCTGGACGCAATGCGGGTTGGCGGGCAGGAGGGGATGCAGACCTTCGACGGAGATATTGAGAGACTGATCCGTAATGGCACGCTCGACCGGGAAACCGGCCTGGCCTATGCCACGAATCCTGGCAATCTTGAGTTGGACATGTCGGATTTGAAGATGGAGGCGGAGGCCGATCCGCTGCTCGAAACCAGTGGGAAGTGACAGGGGGAGTGGATTCTTCGTGCCGCCTTTTCAATAACTTAGCTCCGAACAATGCCAGAGATTGCCTTTTAACCCCGTTTTTCTCCTGTTCATTGGCTTCTTCGTGCGTAAAGGGTGCGGATTCAATAGCATCAATCTGACCCACTCCACTTGGCGAAACTTCTGGGTTCGACCGGGTTTGTTTGTGGATAGGTCTTTTTGCGCCAGCTTTGATTATGCAGGGTTATGTGGGGACGCGGGGACAGTTCTAACTCCTGAGACAAGAAAGAGAGAGCAGAATGCACAAGCCGATTAAATATGTTGAAAAAGCGGTGACAGTGGCCGCTACGGGTGCGTGGGCGGTGTTTTCGCGGCTGAACCGGATTGCTCCGAATAATGCTCCGGTGCCGAAGTGGTCGGACAAGCCGCTGCTCAAGTCATGGGAGAAGTCGAAGCCGCCGCTCGGCTGGCCGCGGTCGACGGATTCGCTTTGTCCGAAGTGCGTGCCGGAGATTCGGCAGCAGATTCTGGATGGGCATCTGCCGGTCGACGTGCTGATGAATGAAAAGGTCGGCGAGATCAAGGCGCAGATCGTCGAGCGCGATGGCAAGATCTGGATGGTGAAGGATTGTCCGAAGCACGGGCACTTCGAAGACCTGATGTCGATTGATACTGAGTTTTCGAAGCATCTGGAAGACGTTTTTCCGGGCCGCGACATTCGCGCGCACAACGACGAAAAGCTGCATCATCACGGGACGTCGACGGTGAAGTATGGCCGCGGCGCCGTGCTGACTGTTGACCTGACGAATCGCTGCAACATGATGTGCGATCCGTGCTTCATGGATGCCAACCAGGTTGGCTATGTGCACGAGCTGACTTGGGAAGAGATCAAGACGGTGCTCGACAATGCAATCACGGTGAAGCCGAAGCGGCAGATGTCGGTGCAGTTTTCGGGCGGCGAGCCGACGTTGTCTCCGTACTTTTTGGATGCGGTGCGTTATGCGCGCAAGGTGGGATACAACAGCGTGCAGGCAGCCACGAACGGAATCGAATTCGCGAAGAGTTTTGAGTTTGCGCAACAGGCGGTTGAGGCGGGAATGCGCTACGCCTATCTGCAGTTTGATGGAATCGGAAACGCGGCCAACGATCACCGAATGGTCGGCAACCTGTTCGATGTCAAGTTGAAGGCGATCGACAACCTGCACAAGGCGGGCTGCGAGATTGTTCCGGTGGTGACGATCGTCAACGGCATTAACAATGAGCAGGTCGGGCGCATCATTCAGTTTGCGTTGGATAATCCGAAGAAGATCGGATTCTTGAGCTTTCAGCCGGTTTCGTTTACTGGGCGCGATGAAGCGATCACGGACGAGCGGCGGCAGGCGCAGCGCTACACGCTGGCGCACTTGGCGCACGACGTGAAAAATCAGACTGGGTTTGGCGAGCCTACGCGCGATTGGTTCCCGATCAGTTTCATGAGCACGTTCTCGGACTGGGCCGATGTTCTGCACTCCCAGGATAAGAATAACGATTGGGGTCAGCTGTCTTGCGGATGCCATCCGAATTGCGGCACGGGGATGGCGATGATGATCGATAAAGAAACTAAGGAAGCGGTTCCCGTCACCGCGTTCTTGAAGGGCGATCAGCTCGCGAAAGACATCGCCAAAGTCAACGACGCGGCGCGTTCGAAGTTCTGGACGGCGTTTGGCATGGCTCTTTGCCTGATGAAGAACTACGATCCGTTCCAGTCCCCGACGCACTTCAAGATGATGGATCTGCTGAAGAAGTTCGATAAGAACTTCAATGCCACGGGCAAGAATTATGGCAAGGTTGGTCCGGACAGGACGATCGACGATGTGATGAAGCGCCGGCAGGACCGCTGGAACTTCCTGTTCATCGCGGGGATGTGGTTCCAGGATCTCTTTAACTACGATTTCCGGCGGACAGAGCAGTGCATCATTCCTTATGCCACGCAGGAGGGCGAGATCAGCTTCTGCGCGTATAACACGGGCGTGGGATGGCGCAACATCATCGAGAAGATGCACATGACTTCGACTCTGACCAAGTGGTACGAAGAGCATGGCCGGCACGAAATCTTCGCCGGCGGCAAGAAAGTGAAGATGGAAGACGCCGAGCACGCGCTCTACCTGCGCGATGAGATCGTTACGCACGAAGTGCAGCACGATCTCGACAAGCTAGGCATTGCGAAGACGGCGCGCGAAGAGAAGAAGCGCGCTCGCGACAGCAAGGCCGAGAGCAATCGGGTGAAGAACGACGCGGCCTATGATGCGCGCATGGCTCAGCTCTATCGCGAAGTGGTGCTCAAAGAGAAGCCGGCGACTTCGAATGAAGGCGGATTCATTCCGCTGGGAGCGCTGGTTGCTCCCGCGTTTATTCAGACGATCGCTCCGGCGAACGGCGGCGCCAAGAAGACGGTGGATGTTGGCGAGCCGGTGGCGGGAGACTAGAGCAGCTCTTAGCAACTAGCTTTTAGCAGTTAGCCTAAAACCTATAGGCCGCTCACAGTGAGCGGCCTTTTATTTTGTCCGCGAAAATCGCAGACGCGCCACTAACATGAGCGGCCACAGGCGCTAGCAGCCCCATTCGGCTTCGCCGGGTTTGGCGAAATAACGCCTGGAGTCGGCGTCAGGAGTGGTCGAAGCGACTTCGAGGATAGCAAGGCGGGCGGCGGCTACCATGCGGCTCTTTTCAGGGGTAGCTATCTGGTCCCATGACTCGGGCGTGGAGTTGGTGGTGCAGCCGAAATCCGGCGCGAGAGCCTGGTGATAGTGGTGGAAAAGTTGCGCTAACTGCTCCGCTGATACTTCCTGGATAGACATCTGGAAACCCTTTCTCCGATCGGTCAGAGCGATTGCGGATGACCATTGTTGTCGAGCCCGCCGAGAAATTCTTGTGAGTCAAAAACATCCTCTCGCGGCTCGGTTTGGTTGTTGGTTGTTGAGTTCATACGTTTGCGGGAGTGGCGATGCTCCTCACAGAGCACTCCCGACCGCTTTACTCTATTCAATTCGATTTGCCATAAGGTTCGAATAAAACGTTCATAAAGAGTTCATAAGAATGCAGGCGGGGTTGAGGCGGTTATTTTGTGCGTAATAGTTTTGTAATGTAACTGGAATCACATCTTTGTACTCGGCCCGACTTCTATTCTTCAGCTACAAACCCATGAAAAACAATTCTATGGAAACGCATCCCAAGGGAAGGTCTGCGCGCGTGCTGCTTAGTTCGGTGTTTGGGCCGTATGCGCAAGACGATGAATTTGGCAGCCGGGTGATCAATCCGATGGAGCTTTATCACAACCAGGTCACGCGGGCACAGGGTAGTTTTTCGCTGCGCATGTTTCACCGTTCGTGGGGAATCATGATGATTCAGGAAAATATTTCGGCGCCGTGCAGCGTGCTGGATTTTCCTACGCGCGAAGCCTTTGCCCGGGAATTGACTACGCACAAGTACGACATTGTGGGCATTTCATCGATCATCGTCAATGTCGGCAAGGTGCGGGAGATGTGCCGGATCGTGCGGGAATTGTCGCCGGATTCGGTGATCGTGGTGGGCGGGCATGTCGCGGCGATACCAAGTGTGGAAGAGATGATCGATGCCGACCACATCGTGCGCGGAGAAGGGATCTCGTGGATGCGGCGGTATCTCGGCGAAGATGAGACGGCGGCGATACGGCATCCGGCGATTGTTTCGGGAATCGACACGCGGATTATGGGAGTGCGGTTGCCGAATCGGAAGAGCGGAACGGCGGCGACGATTATTCCTTCGGTGGGTTGCCCGATGGGGTGCAACTTCTGTACGACCTCGGCATTTTTTGGCGGGAAGGGAAAGTTCGTCAATTTCTACGAAACGGGCGACGAATTATTCGAGGTGATGTGCCGAATCGAAGCGGAGCTTGAGGTTCATTCTTTTTTTGTGATGGACGAGAATTTTCTTTTGCATCGCACACGCGCGCTGCAGTTGCTGGAGCGGATGAAGGAGGCGGGAAAGAGCTGGGAGCTTTCTATCTTCGCCTCGGCCAACGCGATTCGAAAATACACGATGGAGGAGCTGGTAGAACTGGGTGTTTCGTGGGTGTGGATGGGACTGGAATCTCCGCGCTCGAGTTATGCCAAGCTGCACGGGGAGGACGTAACGGCACTCACACGCAGGCTCCGCGAACATGGGATACGAGTGCAGGGCTCGACAATTATTGGGCTGGAGCATCACACGCCGGAGAACATCATCGGAGAGATTGAATCGGCGGTTGCCTACCAGACCGATTTTCATCAGTTCATGCTCTACACGCCGGTGCCGGGAACGCCGCTCTATGAGGAGATGGCGGAACAGGGGCGCATGTTGGAGGACGTAGATCTTGCCGACGTGCACGGTCAATATAAGTTCAATTTTCGACACAGCGCAATTTCGCGAAACGACTCGAAGCGATTTTTGGATTGGGCGTTCTGGCGCGACTTTGAGAATAACGGGCCGAGTCTTTATCGCATGTGCCAGACCATGCTGCTTGGCTGGCGGCGCTATAAAGATTATCCGGACCCGCGGGTGCGAGAGCGATTTGCGCGCGAGGTGAAGAAGCTAAGCAGCGCCTACAATGCCGCCTTATGGGTGATGGAGAAGGAGTTCAAGAAGATCAATCGCGAGGTGAGTGAGCGGATTCACAAGCTGCGGCGCGAAGTGGAAAAGGAATTTCCGGTGGTGGCGCGGCTGACGGCAGCGGCACTCGGCCCGATCTTGTTGTGGTCGACGCGTCGCGAAGAGCATCGGCTAGCCAGGGGCCGTACCTATGAGCCCCCGACTTTTATCGAGCGGCGGAATTGGATTGCAGCGGGCTAATCCGTTGTCGCTGCCTGCCGCAAGGCATCGGTGTTCAAGCCGCATCGTGCGGTTCGAAGAGCGCCGTCCGCATGGACTCGAGGAGATGGTTAATGCCAACGTCGGTTTTGGAGAGCACTGCTTTGATGCCGGCGGCTTCGGCCTCTTTCAAAAGTTGCCCCGAGTATTGCATGGTGAACATCAGCATCACTGGGTGAGGAGAGATAGTGGCGATACGGCGGGCGGCTTCGAGGCCGTTCATGACGGGCATGGCCAGATCAAGCAGGACCAAGTCGGGCTGGAGTTCCCGAGCCAGGCGAACCGCGACCTCGCCGTTTTCGGCCTCGCCGCACACTCGCCAATCTGTCTTCTCCTCGACGCAGCTGCGAACTATGCGGCGGAGAGGGGCGCTGTCGTCGACGATCAAGATCTGTTTGGGCACAGGCCTCCGAGATGTCGAGTGCTGATAGATGCTAGTGTTTTTCCAGATGACATCCGGGCTGCGGTTGAATGCTCTGTGACCCCGAAACCATTAAAAGCTCTGCCGAACAGGAGCAGAGGATGCTTGGGCGAGTGGTGGCCGAATCCATGGTGCGGCACGGTTGCCAATCGAGAAAGGGCTTATTTGAGTGTACGTCGCGGGAACCATAAGTCCATCGGGTGAACACTGTACGCTGGCGCACATAGGATCGTCAAAAACTTCAGCTATTTAACGGTGAGAAAGTCTAAACATCCTCGCGTAGAAACCCGAAACCGAAAGTTTCCAATCACGATTGGTGGGCGCTCGTTGGCCCTGCGGTATCCTTGCGGCATGGCTTTGCGGCGATTACCGGCTGGCAACGGGGCGCTGATCCAGATCGTGGATGCTGCTCTGGCTGATGCAGTGCGGCGCAGCGGCACGTGGCTGGAGTGCCGTCCGGGGTGCACGCAATGTTGCGTCGGCGTGTTTGCCATTAATCAACTCGATGCGTTGCGACTGCAACATGGGCTATTTGCGCTTGAAAAGACCGATCCGGAGCGGGCGGCGCGGATTCGCTCTCGCGCGCAAGATTCGATTGAGCGGCTGGCGGCACAATTTCCGGGCAATGTGACGACGGGCGTGCTGGACACGGCAGTATTAGACGATGGGTCGGAGGCGGAAGAGCGCTTCGCGGAATTTGCCAATGATGAGCCTTGCCCGGTGCTCGATCCGGCGACGGGATTGTGCGAGCTTTATGAGGCGCGGCCGATGACTTGCCGAACCTTTGGTCCGCCAACGCGAGCAGCGGGCGGGCTGGGCGTGTGTGAGTTATGTTTTCATGGCGCGACGGACGATCAGATTGCGTCATGCGAGATGGTTGCGGATCCGGACGATCTGGAAAGCAACTTGCTGGCTCGGCTTGAGAAGCAAGGCTTGCGCGGGCAGACGATCGTCGCCTTTGCCGTAAGGTAAGAGTTCGCGCGCGTTGGCATTCGAGCTTCGCATAAGATCGCTTCGCGCCACGCGTCACTTAGCCCTCATTTATTAAAGGAATCTTAACTTTGAATTCGATACCATCGATACTTTCGCGCACCGTTGTAGAGTGTTAGTTTCGTGCTGCGATGGATGACGTTCCTATGCAGGCGCATGAATACGATCTGGTGGTGATTGGCAGCGGTCCGGCGGGCCAAAAAGGAGCGATTTGCGCGGCGAAGATGCGCAAGAAGGTCGCGATCATCGATCGGCGCCTCGCTATGGGAGGGGTGTGCGTTCATACCGGGACGATTCCGAGCAAGGTGTTGCGCGAGGCGGTGCTCTACCTGAGCGGCTTGCGGCAGCGTTCGTTTTATGGACGCGGCTACGTCGTGAAGGACCGGATCATGATGTCGGACTTAGTGCTGCGCGCAACAGCCGTGATGACGCGTGAAGTCGACGTGATCAAGTCGCAATTGCGCAGAAATTATGTGACGGCTCTGGAAGGGGACGCTCACTTTGCCGATCCCCACACGATTGAGATCGTGAATGAAGACGGAGTGCAACAGGTTCGGGGAGAGAAAGTTTTGATTGCCTGCGGCACGCGGCCTTCGCACATTGCGGGGATTCCGGTGGACGGCAAGCGCATTTTCGATTCCGATCAGGTGCACTGCCTGGAGGAGATACCGCGCGAGTTGATTGTGGTGGGCGCGGGAATTATCGGGTTGGAATATGCGTCGATGTTTGCGGCGCTCGGAGTAAAGGTGACGCTGCTCGACCAGCGTCCGGCGCTATTGGACTTTGTGGATCGGGAAATTATTGAGAGCCTTTGCTTCCAATTGCGGCAACTGGGAACGATCTTCCGCCTCGGAGAGAAGGTGGTTTCGGTAGGCTTCGACGAAGAGCGAGACAAGGTTTTCGCGGTGCTCGAGAGTGGAAAGAAAGTTCGAGGACAGGCTCTGCTTTACACGATCGGCCGCCAAGCAAACAGTGACAAGCTGAAAATTGAGGCCGCGGGGTTGGAGGCGGACGGTCGCGGCAAATTGACGGTAAATGAAAATTTTCAGACCCCGATCCCACACATTTATGCGGCGGGCGATGTCATCGGCTTTCCCGCACTGGCGAGCACTTCGATGGAGCAGGGGCGCTTGGCAGGCTGTCACATGTTTGGCAAACCCAGCCGGATGCTGCCGAATTTGATTCCGTATGGGATCTACACCATTCCAGAAATTTCCATGGTCGGTGTCACCGAGGAAGAGCTAACGCGCAATAAGACTCCGTATGAGAGCGGCCTGGCGCGCTACTCGGAACTGGCAAAAGGCCAGATGCTGGGCGACGATCAGGGTCTGCTTAAGATTTTGTTTGATCCGGATACGCTGAAATTGCTGGGCGTACACATCATTGGCGATCGAGCGGCAGAGATCGTCCACATTGGACAAGCGGTGCTGACCATGGACGCGACCATCGAATATTTTCGCGATACCGTGTTCAACTATCCTACGCTGGCGGAAGCTTATAAAGTCGCGGCACTCGACGGGCTGAATAAACTCTGAGCTTTCTGAACCTCCTGCGGCGACTCTTTCTATCCATTCCTCTTTGGCTCTAACTTGCGATAACCTCGGATTTTATGCGCTGCCTGCATTTCGCGGACAGGAGTGTCCGCGCCACACGTCCTATGGATCAATCTACGGAAATTCAGCAGGCTTCGCTCGGCGAGATTGCTTGGGTATTCCTGAAGCTAGGGACGATTGCGTTTGGCGGGCCGGCGGCGCACTTGGCGATGATGGAAGAAGAATTCGTCAGACGGCGCAAGTGGATTACGCAGGCAGAATTTCTTGACCGGTTGGCTACGGCGAATTTGATTCCGGGACCGAGTTCGACCGAGGTCGCGATTTTTATCGGTCAACTGAAACGCGGCTGGCGCGGCCTGATCGTGGCGGGATGCTCCTTCATTATTCCCGCGGCCTTGATGGTGTCAGTGATTGCGTGGGCCTATGTGCGCTTTGGCTCGCTGCCGAAAGTCGAAGGAGTGCTATCGGCGATCAAGCCGGCCGTGGTTGCAATTGTGATTCAGGCGCTCGGGAAGCTGGGACGGACCGGTGTGCGGACGCCTCTGCTGGCGGTGATTGCGGGATTCGCTGCGGGGTTAAGCTTCCTGGGACTGAGTCCGGTGCTGGTGTTGGTGTTGGCTGGTGTGATATCGGCTTCGAATTTGGCGATGAAGAATCGGCTCCTCGGCGGGGTGGTGCTTCCGAAAATTGCCGCTGTTTTGATCGCAGCAGGGGCTGTGGGCGCGGCTTTTCCGATCGGTCTATGGCGGTTGTTCTTGTCTTTTCTGAAAATTGGCTCGGTGGTATTCGGCAGCGGGTACGTTTTGTTGGCTTTTCTGCAAACCGAATTTGTGCAGCATCTACACTGGCTGACCGACAAACAACTGATTGACGCCGTGGCGGTCGGGCAGTTCACGCCCGGTCCGGTGTTTACGACCGCGACATTTATCGGATACGTGGTAGCGGACTGGCGGGGTGCGGCAGTGGCCACCCTGGGAATCTTCTTGCCGGGATTTGTGCTGGTGGCCGTGAGCGGGCCGCTGATTCCGCGGCTGCGGCGATCGGCAGTGGCGGCCGCAGCGCTGGATGGAGTGGTCGCAGGTTCGCTCGCATTGATGGCGGTGGTTACATGGCAGCTGGGCAAAGCATCGATTGTGGACTGGAAAACGCTGGCTGTTTTTGGCGTGAGCTTAGTCGCGTTGCTGGGCTTTCGGGTGAACTCGGCTTGGGTGATTGCCGCCGCAGCAATCGTTGGATGGGTCCTGCGGTAGCCCAGGCAGGGGGCTGAGGTTATTTTTCATGGTTTGTGTAGGAGAGGTTAAAATAAAGGATTCCGCCGGTTTCCCTGGGGGCGCGGTAACGGAGACTTAGTCTCGTGTCTTGATCTTGGGAGCGAGTTCAGCCGATCATTTATTAGTAGGACCTTTATTCGTAGAACCGTGTATTCGTGGAACCTGTTAGCCATCTCGAAGCAGAGCGGGTGCGCACGCCGCTGGACGCCTCGGCGGTCAGCGTGGCGCCGGCTCCGCGCTCCGTTTCATCGACGTGCGCCAGCGCTTGGCCGGCCGGCCGTTCGCGGCCTTCATCGCCCGTCTATTGGCGTGTTGAGGGTAGCCTTCTCGAACTGACCACGGTTCGTCCGATTGCCTTTTTTACCTGGAACAGCCAGACGTATATTGCGCGGGCGATTCGGCGCAGCCTGGTTCTCTTGATGGCATTGCTGCGGCCGTTTTTGTACCTGACGAATCGGGTGGCCGCTACTCGAATTGTGCACGCCGTGCTGCGCGGCGTCACGCGCGACCGGCTCGATCTGTTGGGCGAAGAAGAATTCGAATACAAGTTGAAGCCGCTGCTTAAAGAAGAAGGAGTGCGGCGGCTGAAGGCATCGCAGGCGACGGGCGTGGATGTTGTGCTGGTGAGCCAGGGCTTGGACCACGTGATGCGGCCGCTGGCGCGGTATCTGGGCGTTCGTTGGATTATTGCCAACCGGCTGGACTTCCGCAATGGCGTAGCGACGGGGCGGCTGCTGAGTCCAGTGATTCGGCCCCGGGGATTGTTTGCGCGGATTCGCGAAGATGGGCCGGACGGGCAGCAGAGTGCGGCGCGATTGGTACGGGCGCTGGGGTTGCGCGGTCCAAAGGCGCTCGCT
>JBEKXO010000146.1:0-11546 GCA_049511995.1 Terriglobales bacterium | reverse complement strand
GCGCTTACGGCGCCGTTGCTGGCCCAGGATACGGTTGAGAATCCGACGACCGGAACGATTCAAGGTACGGTGCGGGATGACGATGGCAATCCTCTCGGTGGCGCCAAGGTTTTTTACAACTCGCCGGCGACCGATGCCAAAGGTTTTACTGTCGCTGGCAAGGACGGGGCTTATGTAACTGAACCATTGCCTGCGGGTGTTTATGTGGTGCGGGCCCAAGCTCGCGACCGGCTGCCGGTCGAGCGGAATATCACCGTACTCATAGCGACGGCAGTCACGGCGGACTTCAAACTGGAATGGATCAATCCAGGGCCCATGCATTTGCGGAGCACCTACAGTGGCGATGTTCCAGACCGGCTGCCGATCGACGGGCGCAACTACCTCGCGCCGGGAGAGCTAGAGCCAGGAGTTCAGGCGGTTGATGGCAGGGTGCTTGATCCGGGGAAGAGCGGATTCCAGACGCTCTCTATCAATAGCCAGACGGGGCGAACTACGCATTACGACGCGGATGAAGTCGAAGTGATGGATGAGACCAAGGGCGCGGCCACGGCGAACTTTCCGGCGGATGCGGTGAGCGAAGTGGTGGTGTCGCGGGCCACGCCAGAGGTGTTTCAGTCGCTGAATGCGACCGGAGCGGTCAGGATTAAGACACGCTCAGCGGGACAGGACTGGCACGGCAATCTGTTTGGAAATTTGCAGGACCGAAGCCTGGGGCTGGCGGGATTTCCGTCCGGCGGCGATGGTTACAGCCGCGAGCAATACGGATTTGGCGCGGGCGGCGCCGTAATTAAGGACAAGGCGTTTTTGTTTGTCGGGGGAGAGCGCACGAAACAAGACGGCGGCCTGCCCATTTTCCTCGGTTTCCCTTGCTCGGGCATTTATGTGGCCGGATTGTGCGGCACCAGCACAGCCGATCAACTCGGTCTGCGTTCAGCCTATTTTCGCGAGAACATGCTGACGGCGAGATTCGATTACAACCTCAACGAAAATATGAAATGGTTCGCGCGGCTCAGTTACGACAATGCGAATCAGATCGGGCCGCCGAATAGCCAGTCGAATTTTCGCAATCAAGTGAATGTTCCAGCCGCTGTGCTGGGCGCGGATTGGAATCACAAAGAGTTTACCAATAGCGCGCGCTTTGGGTATCAGAAGATGGTGAACTCAGTCACGCCGGCTCTCGGCGATTCGATGATTGTGCCGGGCGCGCCCTTTCACATGACGATCGGATCCTATCAACTCGGGCCGACTGTGGCCGGTCCGCGGCAGACGATTCAGCGCGACATTTTCGGACGCTACGACAGCAGCACGATTTACCACAACGTTCAGACACTACGCTTTGGCGGCGCGGTTCACCGCATCACGCAGGGCGACTATTTTGCGCCCGGCAATTTTGGCCCGTCGGTTACCAGTTCGAATGGCATCGACGTGATCAATGCGATCAATAGCGACCCGAGCCTGGCGCCGCTGATTCCGGGCGATCCGCGCGGCGCGGCCGACAATCCGCTGAATTATCCGGTGGGCACGGTCACGATTTATAACGGTCTCGGAAACTTCAGCGAGAATTCGGCGTTCAACCGGTCGACGGGCGGGCACGCCGACACGCGGATCGAGGCGTATTTCGGCGATTCGTATGCTGTGCTCCCGAATCTCAACGTCAATTTGGGCGTGAATTATGTGCGCGACACCGGGCGCACCGACAGCGATATCGGCGCGACTCCATGTTCAGCGATCAACACGACGATCGTGACTTCGTTTACATGTACCGGCTACATTCTCGATCAGTTCGCGCTGCTTCCAAACCCCGTCGTGGCAGGGACCCACCAGTTCGTCAGCGCGAGTGTGAATCAGCCGAATTTTAATTTGGCTCCGCAAGTTGGATTGGCTTGGGACCCGGGCCACAACGGCCGAACCGTCGTGCGCGTCAGCGCGGGGATGTTTTATGACAATTTCCTGCTGCAGAACGCGTATCAGGATCGCATCAACCGCCTATCAAATGGGCAATACAATCGTAGCCTGACGCTGTGTCCGACGGGGTCGGTGCTCTTTCCGAATGGATCGGTAGTGAGTTCAGTTGATTCGCTGGATATTGCGACACAGATTTGCGGCCAACCGATCGGTTCGGTGACGACGGCGATTCAGGATCTGGAGAAAAACTTTCTAGCGGCGCAGTCGGCGGTGACGGGCGGCCCGAACGTCTACTCGCTGGCCAACAGTGTGGCGAACTTCGGCGGCCTGCTGGCGCCCGGTTTTAGAACGCCGCGCGTGATCCACGTGGCTGGTGGAATTCAGCATCAGATGGGCGAGCGCGGCATGTTCTCTGCCGACTACGTGCGCGAGATTGGCACTGAGTTTCCGCTCGGCATCGACACCAATCACGTCGGAGACTCGACCTATCTGACGGACGGCTACAACCTCAATCCGTTGGACAATACTTATGCAGCGGAGTTGTCGGCAATTTCTAATACGGTAGCGTCGGCAGGATGTGGACCGGCAACGTCGACAGGAGGAAGTTCGCAAGCGGCCGTGACCTGCTATTTGAATGCCGTGCCGGGAGCGAGCATCGTTGACTTCGCGCGCCACGGGCTTGATTCAGCGAATGCCTTCTGCGGGCCTTTCCCGTGTTCGGTGCTAGGCAAGCAACAGGCGGCGTTCGGCGGAATCAATCCGGCGGTGGGATCGAACATCATGTTTTTCCCGGGCGGGCGCTCGCTCTACACGGGCGTGCATCTGGCCTATCACGTGACCAGCGCGGACAACCCGTGGCGCGACGTCAAGCGGCTGGAGGTCGCGATTTCGTATACGCTCTCGCGCTATCGCACCAATATCGCCGAGCGCGATGGCAGCGGCGGAGATTATTCGGTGATGAATGTCGCCGAAGATTACAAATTGCCCCATGTCGGGCACTGGGGCGATTCCGGCCTCGATCGAACGCATCAGTTGACGTTCACGCCGACGGCGGATCTGTCGTACGGGTTCCGGCTTGCGATGATCACGCACCTCGCTTCTCCGCTGCCGCTGAGCGCATACATTCCAGAGCAGGATGGCGGCGGAGTGCCGGGAGAAATCTTCCGCAGCGATATCACAGGTGACGGAACAGTGGGCGACCTTTTGCCGCGCACAGTCATTGGAAGCACGGGAAAATATTCGAACAGCAATTTGACGAAAGCCATCAAGTTTTACGATACCAACTATGCGGGGCAGCTGACCCCGGCCGGCAATGAGCTGGTGACCAGCCAATTATTCAGCGCCTCGCAATTGCATCAACTGGGAGCATACGCACCGGTCATACAACCGATACCCGGCCGGGCAGCGCAGGCGACATGGTTGAAGACAATGGATCTGCGCCTCAGCCGTCCATTCCAAGTCAGCGATCGAGTGACGCTGGATCCGAATGTCGCAGTGTTTAACATTTTCAACTGGGCTAATTTCGGAGGCGCTGGCGGACAGCTGAACGGAGTGCTCGATGGCGCACCGGGGACTTCACTGAATAACGCTACTTCTGGCGGCTACTGCGGCCCCTCCAACAATATGTGCACCCAACGGCTCGATCGGGTTCTGCCCGGCTCGGGAACGTATGCGCTTGGCGCTCCGCGCCAGTTGCAGATCGGGCTGCAAATCACGTTTTGATTCCACAGATGTTTCGGGGGTCGATCCGCTGTCGTTCGCATACTTCGATCTTGACCGGGAACCCGTCGCGATCTTCCGCTTCCCACAACTTCATCTTGATTCTGACTGGACGCTCATCCGGAGGAGTTAAGGAATTGTTTTCAATCTTGCATACGTGGCCGTCGACCGTTTCCTCTTCCTTTTCTTCGTTGGCCGGTGTGCGCTCGACTCTGAACTCAGGGCTTGGCTGGCGCGGCATTTTGGCTCCTCGGGTATAAGTCGCAGATGTTTTCCGACAGGAGCGCAAAGTTTTTCTCTTTGCAAAATTTTTTTTGCAAAGAACCGCATTATTAACTTGACTTAGTTTGGGAATAAGCTAAGCTTCGTTCGTCGGCGCAAGGTCCTCTGCGCTTCCCCAGCAGAACTTCACCGAGCTCAGGTCGTACAAACACTAGAAATCTAAATCAAACGTCCAGGAGGAAATTCCCTTCGAACGGCAGGCCAGAAAACGCGCCCCGGAACTGCCTCCGTTTGCATGTGGATGTCTGCTTGGCTTCACAACAATCCCTTCCAGGGGTAGGAGAGAAACTTCAATGCAAAACCAGAATTGGCAAAAACTGCTTGCTGTAGCAACCGTGACAGTATTGATAGTGAGTTTCACCACATTGGCGGTAGCCCAGCGCGTGAGCTCAGAAGACAGAAACTCCATTTTCGCTTCCGCAGCCAAAGACGCCACGAACATTAAGGGCGTCAGCTTCTTTGCGGCTCCGCCGAAGAGCTTTGACCCGTTGAAGGCATCCAACCGCGAACTGCTCGGCTATGGCTTGCCCCAACGTCCCGACGCGTCGGACGTAAAAGCCACTGCTAAATGGGAAAGAATGATTGTGGCGGCGAAGCATCGCGCCGACCCCTCGAAAGGCGTAGTGAAGCCGTTTTCGAGTCGGGAAATGATGCCGTCCAAGGCGGCCGCTACTTCGGACGTCGACGGCACAGTATCTTATGGCTCCTACAATTGGAGCGGCATTGCGAACTTCAACACGCTGACGAAGTGGAACACGAAGACCTCCTTCGATGAAGTTGTCTCGTACTTCAACGTGCCCGTTGCTCAGCCCCCGTTCGGCGCTTGCAATAACAATATCACCGGACCGTTTTACCAGGTTGCCTGGAATGGCATCGACGGCGCCTTCAATGGTGACGTAGTGCAGGGTGGCAGCCTGTCCGCAGCTGACTGCTTCGGCGACACTCTCTACGAGGGGTGGACGGAGTGGTATCCGAGCTACGCGATCCTTGCGTGGTTTTATGTCAACCCGGGCGACGACTTCGTGGCTGTCACCTATGGCGCCCCCGGCACCGACACCCAAACCGTCTTTATCGAAGACATTACCCTCCAGACGTACGCCTCGGTCGCCATGGGATATGTCACAGGACCGGGACTGGTTGGAAAGAGCGCAGAGTATATCGTGGAGCGGCCGTGCTGCGATGGCGACGGTTTCCCGCTTCCTCTCACCAACTACATTTTTGAGTTTATGGGCTACAACTGGGCTTATGATGCGGCCGGAACGCTGTTCTATCCCGGCAACACAGGATCCCACAACGCGATCTTCACCATGGTTGATGATGGTGACACTCAAGACATTTCGCTCCCTCTGATCTACGGGACGGCTGGAAACGCGGGCAGGTATAGCATCATGTTTGAGGACGAGAACTGCGCTTACGTCGGTGGCTGTACACCGGACTGAGCGCAACCACCGTCTAACTTTAATTTTGCAATTGAGGCCTGCCCGGTTGGCAGGCCTTTTTTTTCAGCGTGGCCAATGCAAGGCGATCTGGCGTTGCGGTGCGATGACGTGAAGAACTACGCTTGCACGATCTCAGAGCTTGACTGGCGCAGCTTTTGGCTCTTCGCTTACGAAGCGTATGTGAATTTGCGACAAGAGCGCAAACTTTTTATCTTTCGCAAAAATTATTTTCCGGATCGGAATTATTGCCTTGACTTGCTCGTCCAATCCGCTAAGCTTCCCGAGTCGGTGAATGGCTACTACAATCCGGGGCAGTCCCTCATTCCCAGTGCTAAGGACGGGGAGGATTGTTCAACCTTCACGATGGTGAGCAAACTTCCAGGAGGGGACATCTGTGAAAATGAAAAGCTTAGTTGTAATCACTATTCTCGTCCTTGGTTGTAGCGCTGCCTTCGCGCAGACTAGCTACAGCTTTGGATTTCTTTCCGCCAGCGGCGTAGGTGAGTATTGCAACTACGAATCGTTCGTTACCGGTGGACACGACAACTTCTTTCTGCAGGGGTATGACGTTCTCAGCGCTTGCCCCTACGAGCCAAACGTCGGCGTGAATGCATCCATCGAGGGCCTCGCAATCTCGGTTCCGACGTCTGCGTTTACTCCGCTGCACGGCAAGGCCTATGTATATGCCGATCAGGAAATCGACGCATATTATGGCGCCTACACAGGCGAGCAGTGGATGGTGGTTACCAAGACCGCGGCCAACGCCTCGAACAACTTTGACAACCGTAACTGGGTTGGCTATATCGGCTTCTCTGGTTACGAGTTCCTCGGCAACTACGGCTTCCTGACGACGACCATTCCCGAAGTCAGCAAGGCGAACGTTCTCCGCAAGTCCACAAGCTCCGCCTTTAGCCCGGCGAACAAGGCTCAAGTCAACAAGGGCCTGAAAACGATTCAGTAACTGGTTAGTGGGTTCAGGGCCACGCTAATTTAACAGCGTGGCCTTTTTTTTGTATTCTAGAGATCGGTTGGAGAGAAAATAATAATGGTTCGATGGCTGGCCGTCCTGTTTTTTTCCTGCATCCTCACTTCACAGTTAAACTCACAGGCGTCGCAAGAACAGGTATCGCGAGCACAAACAACTGCGCCAGAGCCTGCGACCGCAGGGCAGGCGGGCTCGGCGGCGGAATCGGCGCCAGCGAAAACCGGCTACCCGTTTGACCAGTTCACTGATTTCTCGGCCATAATGGTCGGAAGCGTGATGGCTATGGACGAACGCGAGGCGCACATTTACCGTTGGGGCAACCTGCTGAGAATGCAGGGTACGGAAGGACGCGGCTACTTCATTACTGACTTGGCGACATCCGACACATACGGGATCACGATGTTGGGTTGCGTGGAAGACAGGCACCCATATTTCCGCACTTTTCCCTTTCTCGTCACCAAGCCCGACCGCAAGGTCGAGCGTGTAGCCGCCGGAACAGAAACCGTGGACGGCCATGTCTGTAAGGTCGAGGACGTTACCATCTCTTCTAAGGATCTTCTCAAACCCATGAAGCTGCGATTTTGGGAGTCGGAAGATCTGCGCGGCTTTCCGATTAAGGTGGAGGTTTTCACCGCTAATGGTGGATCCAAGATCATTCGATACAAAGATGTAGTTCTGGGTCCCGTGGACCCAACGCTGTTCACGCATTCGAACAAATGCGCGGGGCTTCCGAAACCACCGGCGAAAAAGCCTTCGAAGGGCAACACGCCTCCAGCCGGACCGCCGGGTTAACAGTTTGCGGAGTCGACACTTCACAAAAGTGATCCCGTCATGGCATTGGGTTTTCAACTTTCAGGGGAATGAGTTTAGACATGCGTCTGTTGTGGCAGTGGGTGTGTGTGGCGGGGTTGGCAGCGAGCGCGTTGGCGGCAGATACGCCGTCTAACGTTGTGTTGATCACGTTAGATACCACGCGCGCTGACCGTATGGGGTTCCTGGGTTCGCAGCGCGGGCTAACGCCGAACCTGGATGCATTGGCGAAGGAGTCGGCGATTTTCACGCACGCCTATTCGCAGGTTCCGCTGACTTCGGCATCGCACGCGACGATTCTCACCGGGACGTATCCGCAGTTCCATCAAGTGCTCGATTTTCCCATGCCGCTGCCCAAAAGTGTCCCTTATGCTCCCGAGATCCTGCGCGCCCAAGGATATCGGACCGCGGCATTCATAGGTTCGCTGGCTCTCGACCCGACCGCGGGCGCCCCTGGTTTCGACCGTGGATTCGACATCTACGATGCTGGCTTTCAAAGTAAAGGTATTCAGAATAAGTCCCGCTACGAGACCGTCGAAAGACGTGGGGATGAGGTGGTGACGCGCGCTCTGGCGTGGTTGGACAAACACCCCAAAGGGCCGTACTTCTTGTGGGTGCATCTTTATGATGCGCACGATCCCTATGATCCCCCCGAACCTTACAAGAGCCGGTATGCCGCAGCGCCGTACGATGGCGAGATTGCGTATGAAGATTCGGCGGTCGGGAAATTGCTGCGCCAGTTGAAAGTGCTCGGGCTTTACGATGAATCAGTGATTGCCGTCATGGCCGATCACGGAGAGTCCCTGGGCGCGCACGGCGAGGATACACACGGAATTTTTCTCTACGATGAAACGATCCATGTGCCGCTGTTGATCAAGCTGCCGCGAGCGGATGCTGCAGAAAAGCGAATTGACAATCATGTGGAACTGGTCGACGTGTTGCCGACGGTGTTGCAGGCCGTCGGGGTTGAGATTCCGCGGGACGTTCAAGGCGCGTCTTTGCTCGAACTAATAAAGCCGACGAAGGGCGCGGAGGCGAACGGCAACGGCGCTGACGCATGGCACGACCGAGCAGCGTATGCCGAGTCCGATTACCCCTTCCTCGCGTATGGGTGGAATGCGCTGCAATCGTTGCGAACGGGAAAGTATTTGTACATCGAGGCGCCGCGGCGCGAACTGTATGACCAGATGACCGACACGAAGGCGGAGCACAACCTGGCGTCGACGTCGGTCGCGGTCGCAGACACGCTATCGAGCCGGACCGAGGCTTTCCGCGAAAGGACAAGCAGCAAGCTGGCAGCGCCGGCCATGACGGTGGACATGTCTACGCGGGATAAGCTGGCGGCACTGGGATATGTTGCGTCCAGCAATGCGTCAAAGGCAGGCGCCTCGGGCAGAGGGCCCGATCCCAAGGACGAGATCGAAACCGCCAATGTGATCCGCCGGGTCAACACTTTATTTGAAAATGGGCGCTTCGAGGAGGCGATTCCAATTCTGCAGGAGCTGATTGCCAAGGAACCGGGGATGTCTATTCTCTATGGCAAACTCGGTGGCTCCTATATGAAATTGCACGAATATGACAAGGCGGTGCCGGTGCTGCGCAAGGCGGTCGCCTTGGATCCGAGTCTTACTATGGCGCAACTGGACTTAGGGAGGTCATTGCTGCGAACCGACGATTTGAGTGGCGCAACGGCCGTGTTCGAGGGCCTTGTGGCCAGAATCCCTAACCTTCTCGACGCGCATCTTTTCCTGGAAATATCCTACGCCCGGTCCAACCGCGTGCCAGAGACCATTAAGGAGTGCGAAGCGGTACTGAAATACCTACCGGATCAATACGGCAGCACCCTGATGCTAGGACAATTTCTGTTGCGGTCGGGAGATTCGGAGGCTGCTTTGGCAAAGTTGCAGAAAGCGGCTGAGATTCGACCCGAAGCGCCTCAGCCCCATATTTCTCTGGCAGGTGTTTACGAAAAACTCGGGCGGCCGGCGGATGCGGAGCGAGAACGCGCTGAAGCCCGGAGTCTGGGTGCGAACCCACGCGCTCCGGAGGCGCCGGACGGAATTCCCTCCGAAACCGCACCGCAGGAGTGAGCGAATGCGGGCAGCGACGAGTATCTTCATCTCATGTTACTGATTCGCCAGCCTTATTGCGCTGCGTGGGTGTGCGCTGTCGTGCTGACCATCGGCGCAGTGATGGCCGCCGCTTCGCCACCCAGCGCTGTCCCGCAGCTTGCAGCTCCTTCGAACGCGGCGCATCGCAAGTCTGCCACGGCCGCTGCTCCGCCAAACATTCTGCTGATCACGCTCGACACCACCCGCGCCGATCGCATGGGTTTCCTTGGTTCCAAGCGCGGGCTCACGCCGAATCTCGACGCTCTCGCCAGCCAATCGGCGATTTTTACACACGCCTACTCTCAGGCTCCGCTGACGCCCACTTCGCACGCGACCATTCTCACGGGCACCTATCCCCAGTTTCATCAGGTAAACGATTTTCGCGTGCCGCTGGCAAAAGATCTGCCCTACGCTCCCGACATCCTGCACGCTCGCGGCTATCGCACAGCCGCTTTTGTCGGCTCGGTGGTGCTCGACCCGGCGACCAGCTACGCTCCCGGATTTGAACGCGGGTTTGATACGTACAACGCCGGCTTCGAGCCGGAAGCGATCCGGCAGAAAGGCCGCTTCGAAACCATCGAGCGCCGGGGCGACGAAGTGGTGGCGCGTGCATTGGCGTGGCTGACGAAGCATCCGAAAGGGCCGTTCTTTATGTGGGTTCATTTATATGATGCCCACGATCCGTACGATCCTCCCGAACCTTATAAGAGCAGGTACGCCTCCGAGCCTTACGACGGAGAGATTGCCTACGAAGATGCAGTCGTAGGGAAATTATTTCGGCAGTTGAAAGCGCGTAGCCTGTACAACGGCGCGGTGATCGCGGTGATGTCCGATCACGGAGAATCCCTCGGCGCTCACGGCGAAGATACGCACGGGATTTTTCTCTACGACGAGACGATCCAGGTGCCGTTACTTATCAAGCTGCCGCGAAGGAATATGGCGGAGAAACCTGCAACGAAACAAATTGGGAAGCAGATTGACAACAAAGTGGAACTGGTCGACGTGATGCCGACATTGTTACAGGTGGCCGGAATCGCAGTGCCGACGGAAGTGCAGGGGCAGTCGCTGATGGGATTGATGACACAGACCCCGGGTGTGCAAGCCGGGGCCGAGACGAATGCGGATGCGGAGGCGTGGCGCGATCGTCCGGCCTATGCAGAGACGGATTATCCGCGCACCGCTTTTGGATGGAGCGCGCTGCGCTCGCTGCGAACGGGAAAATATTTGTATGTCCAGGCCCCTCGCCAGGAATTGTATGACGAGGCAGAAGACGCCAAGGCGGAACACAATCTGGCCAACGAATCTAAGGCTGTTGCGGATACGCTGAAGGCACGACTGGATGGCATCCGCCAGCAGACAAGTAACAACCGCGAGGCGCCGAAGGCTGCTGTTGATCCGATGGCGCAAGAGAAGTTAGCCGCGCTCGGATATGCCTCAGGAGGCGGCAACCCTGCGAAAGCTGGCGGCGAGCAGGGAGCCGATCCCAAGGACAAAATCGAAATCAGCAACCTGAATCATCAAGCCAATGCCCTTCGCCAAAGCGGGCGCCCAGGCGACGCCGTGCCCCTGCTCCAACAACTGGTCGCCAAAGAACCTGACATGCCGAACATTTATCGCGAACTGGGCGAATGTTTCCTTGACCTGAAAGAGTATCCAGAGGCGTTGCCGGTGCTGCGGAAAGCGAACGAGTTAGATCCTGAGTCGCCCACGATCCATTTGCAACTGGCGAAGGCGCTGATGGGAGTCGGAGATTTCGCATCCGCAGTGCCGGAGCTGGAGTTGGCAGTGGCTAAGATCCCGGGCTACGCCGAGGCGCACCTTTTTCTGGAGATGGCGTACGCTCGCACCAATCGCATTCCCGAGACCATCAAAGAATGCCAGACAGTGCTCGATTTCTATCCCGACGACTTTGGCAGTTATCTGATTCTCGGCCGTTTCCTTGAATTATCCGGCGATTTTGCGGGCGCAGTTCCGAAATTGAAGAAGGCCGCCGCGCTTGACCCGAAAGCTTTCGAGCCGCACATGTTTCTCGCCGACGCCTACATGCAGCTAGGGCGGAAAGCGGATGCCGCGCGAGAACAGGCCGCCGCCAAACGGCTTGTGGCGAGTCAAAAAGAATAGCAGGAAACGCGGAGGGCATTTCGGATGGAGACACTTCCGAAACGCCCCCTTCTTCTTCTGGCTTCTATTGACTCCAAAGCGTCAATCCTACTGGCTCATATCGTCGTTATCGTGCTCCTGCAACGGTGGTGCCCCGCGGACGGTGGCCGAAGTTAAAAGCAATTTAACTCGCCT
>JBEKXO010000145.1:0-16008 GCA_049511995.1 Terriglobales bacterium | reverse complement strand
CATGGACGGCGGCTGCCCGGTGATCACGTGCGGCGAGTGCGGCGCAGACGCAGGAATCCATGCCGCCGCTCAAGAGAACTACGGCGCGGCTGCGGGTGCTGGGTGCGTTCGAGGGCATGAGCAATGGTATTGATATTCTCTTAGCATTTTATGACAGGATTGGCAGGGATAAAGCCACTCGCGGCTCGATATTTGTTGCTGGTTGACGCTGTTAATCCACTTTTTACTTCTTTGATTCTTAACTAAACAGATTCCTGGAACTCCGGGCGGCTAGTGAACTCTCGCCCGTCTATTCGTAGCGGAGGCTCTCAACGGGATCGAGTTGCGAGGCTCGTATCGCGGGAAGAGTGCCGAACAAAATGCCGACCAGCGAGCATACGACGATGGCAATGATGGCGGAGAGGCCGGAGATGGGGATGCGATACGCCGTGAGAAAGCGCACGGAAAATGGGATGGCGAGTCCGATGAGGATGCCGAAGACGCCTCCGATGAGGGAGATGAGGACGGCTTCCGAGAGGAATTGGCAGAGGATCTCGCGATTGGTCGCGCCGACGGCTTTGCGGATTCCAATCTCGCGGGTGCGGGCGCTGACCGTGGCCAGCATGATGTTCATAATGCCGATACCGCTGACCAGCAAGACCACGGTCGCGATCAGGAGCAAAACGGTGGTCAGAATGTTCGCGGTCTTTTCGGCGAGGCTCACCAGTTGCGTCAGGTTTTCCACGTTATAGACCGACTCGGGCCGGTGCCGCGACTGCAACACGCGCTTGATTTGAGCGGTCGCGGTGGGCACTTCATCCGCGCTGGCCACCGAGAAATAAATCTGCCGCACCGCATTTGAGGGCAGGAAAAAACGGCTGACCGAGTACGGAATGGCCATGGTGTTGTCTTCGACTTCGGATTGGCCAAACGTCTCTACGCGCTCCTTGAAGACTCCGATGACGGTAAAGGGCAGGCCGTTCAGCTTGATCACCTGGCCTACGGCGCTCCCGGGGCTCCGAAACAGCTTGATCGCCAGCTTCTCCGTAATCACGCCGACTTTGTTGCGTCCCTGGTAGTCCACCTTGTCGAAGAACCGTCCCGCAAGCATCACCAGATTGCGCACTTGCAGGTATTCGGGGAACACGCCGAGGATCGAAATATCCTGCTCTTTGCCGTTGCCGACACTGATGCGGTCGTTGAGGGTTGAAAAGGGCGACGCGGCTACCACGGACGGCACCTGCTCTCGCACTGCCTCCAGGTCATCGACCGTCAATTCATCGAGCGCTACCGCGGTAATGCGCTGGCCGGCACCGGAGTAGTTGGCGTAAATCAGATTCGCGCCAATGCCCTGAATCTGATCGAGAATGTATTGCTTGCCCGTGAGGCCGATGGTGACCACGAGAACCAGGGAGGCCGTGCCAATCACCATGCCGAGAGCGGTCAGCAGAAAGCGCACTTTATTGCTGACAAAAGTGTCGTAGGCGAAGCGCAGACTCTCGCCCATCGCCAACTCGGGCTTCTCCGCCACATGGGGCTGTGGCCGATTCTCAAGAGGCTGCCTGGTTGTTGGTGGACGATGGGCCAGCGGCGGGCGACTCAGCGGCGGATGAGACTCCGCGGCGTCCGACGCCGGACTGGCGACATCGACATCGACAAATCGGGTATCTACAGGGTTCACTTCGTCGTATTACCTCTGCTGCCTTAACTCTTAAGATGCTAAAAAACGCGGCAAGACGCTAAAAGGCTATCTCGCCTGCACCCCCGAACCGGTAGCGCGTTTCATCCGGCCGCTGAATCGTTCGCTCACGAAATACGCTGCCAGCACTACGATCAGCGGATCCACCGGCCGGAAATAGTAGGTTTCCGGATGCGAAAAATAATAGGCCAGCGGAAAGAACACAAACACAATGATAAATCGGGTGGCCAGGCTTTTGTTCCCAGGTATTGCGTCTATCCGCCCCGATCCTTGCCGATATAAACGGCGCAGGCCTGCCAGGGCCAGCACTGTCATCGTCGTGCTGAGAAAAATATTTGGTACATCCAGCGGCTCTTCTGCCAGATAGGAGCGACTAAAGCTCCAGAATCCCGTCCATATGTATATTATCCGCCGCACGACGCGATAAATATACTGGCCGGGATGATTACGGATGTACTGTTTGCCCTGCTGCGCCTTGTGCGCCATATAGGCGAGTTCGCCCCGGTTGGCGTATTCGGCCAGCTCGGCGTCACTGTGATTGGGATGGAGGCTGCGGTCGACCCAATGCAGCGAGTCGGCGCTGTTGCCGATGTAGAGTTCCAGGCCGAATCCGCTGCGTATGGGGATGAACTGGTGGAAGGTTTCGTAGTTGCGCGCGAACCACGGCGCCATGATGACGATTGCCCCGAGCGCCGCTGCCATCATCGGAATCGCCCATGGCTTCTGCTTGCGCAAACGCCGCCAGCACGTCCACAGTCCTAGCAGGGGGACGACGGCTAGAACCACTGGCTCCGTCAACGCTGCCACCCCGCCCAGCGCGCCGAAGGCCAGCCACTCCCACACATTTCCTGATTCTTCCAGAGTGATCGACCACAGGAAAAGGACGGCCAGCAGCAGCGTAACCAGACACGTCGACCAAGCCCAGTCGGCGCCATAATAGATTCCGTAGGGCGAGAAGGCCCAGCCCCATCCTGCCCACTTCGCCGCCCGCGGGTTGAAGGAGCGGCGGGCCAGAAGAAAGACCGGGATGCAGGTCAGCGCTGAGAAAACGCTATTTAGGGCGAGGGCGGCGATGATCGAGGCTGGCGTGTAGGTTCCGAATATGCGGAACACTGCTGCCAGCACATATACGTAGACGGGAGCGAGGACGGCGGTTGGGCCGGTGTTTGCAAAGACGTTTCCGTATCCCTGACCGGCGAGTAGAGAGCGCGCGACGCGGCCGAAGGCCCAGTGTTCGAGGACAAACGGATCGAGCCAATCGCGGTAGAGAAAGGGAATGACGGCCAGGCGCACCGCTAGGGCGGCGGCGACCATTGGCCAATACGCGCGCGCGTTGCTTGTTTCTACCGTATGCGCTTCGCTCATTCCACTTTCTAAGTTCACGCTGCCTGATTCATTCGAGTCCTTAATCCACGCGACAAACTATCACTTGCGAGTTGCGGTAAGGGCACGGCAGGCTGTCCACGCCGGGCGCTTGCAGGACGACCCAGTCCACTCCGAATTCTTGCTTCAGGCGGAGGAAGTCGGGCCGCTGAAAAGTGCGCCAGCCACGTTGCGCTTCGACTTCGCGGAGCCAGCGCGGCGCGAGCCTCGGCACGCGCGCTACCATGCCGGCGTCCTTGATCTCATCGGCCAAAACGCTGCGTTCTGCTAATGCGCGAAAACCATGGTAGTCCTCGCCCGGTAATTCCATATAGAGCGGATCGAGGGCGAACTGACTATCTACCGGCGTGTTTTGGCTAATCCAACGGAATGCCTCAACCCAGTTATTGCGAGGCGTTTCGTAGCGCGCCATCGGTTGCGGCAACTCAAGATGCGCGGTCGCCGGAAACATTTGGCGCTGGGCATAGAACATTCCGGCGCTGAGCGGCACAAACAGAAGGAGCCAGCGCAACGCGTGGCGCTTGAGTACGTGCTGGCCCAGCAGTCCTCCCGCCAGGAGAACGAACAAGAGATATACAAGATGCAAGAAGCGCATAGGTTCGAGCGGGCGGAGGCGCTCCAATTGCGGAGGTAGCAACATCAGCAACGCTACCGCCAACTGAAACACTCCAAAGTAGACCAGGCGCTCGGCTATGCGCGACAGAACTGTCTGATTCCGACTCCGGGACAGGGCTCGAAACCACCACAATAAAGCGAGAGGCGCGAAGACACCCAACCACTCATACCAATGCCAACGTAAGACAAAATAAAAGGGCCGTGTAGCTGCGGCTTGGCGCCACGCGTCGGAGGCGGGCTCAAAGATCCATCCTAAAGGCAACAGTGCCGCAGCGAACGTTGCCGACTGGCGCTGATTTCTCTCGATGCGAGCCCGCGGCGTCCACAGCAAAAACAGGCAATATGATGCGCCGAACGCGGCCATGATGGCATGCACGAAAAATGCCGCAGTCAGAAGCGCGAATGCCAGCAGCAATTGCGCATCCAGCACGGCTACGATTGCAGCCAAAATCAGAGCCGTGGCCAGCGCCCGCGGATGAAGGTACTGATCCGTCAAAGTCAGGCCGGTGGCCGAGACCGGAAGGGTCAGCAGAACCGCGACCAGGGTGATGGCTGCCCATTGTGCTTGTCGCTCCGCAAAAGAGCGGCGGCTGATGCGCCAGCATTGCCACAAAATTAGAAAAGTCACGCCCCACTGCCATAACAAGACTCCCCAATCGAGAGGGACATGGGTCAGGCGCAGCGAAGAGGCGATCAGCTTGTCGAATATGGTCGCTTGAAACTGAACGCGGAAAAAATCGGCGTCGTGAGGAAACAGGGATGGATTGAGATTGTGCTTGATCGCCGCGAGATAAAAAGCATCGTCCTCGAGGCCGGGATGATATCCCTGTATCAGGATGGCGAAAGTTGTGAGTAGTGCCAGCAAGGCCATGCGGACCATGGCCGGACGTCGAGTCCCAGCCGGGGATGCTGGATCGTTCGGCAATGTCAGCCGCCGGACCGGTCGCTTGTTGTCGCTTCGCGGGCGATCGGGGCGTCAGGATTTCTGGGATGGTAGTAGCGAGCATCGATACCCGGTTCGAGGCAGCGGCCTTTGCGATTGAAAATCTGAAAATTGCCCAAGCCGATTTTCTGCAAGCGAAACTGCACGGACGTGAGCAGTACACCGAATCCGTATTGCACGCTGCGGCGAAAATTAATGGAGGAAGCGTCGGCGAAATATTTGGTGGGGCAGGATACTTCGCCCATGCGGAAGCCGAACATCACGCACTGGGCGAGCATCTGATTGTCGAAAACAAAGTCGTCGGAGTTCTCGAGCAGCGGGAGTTGCTTGAGCACGGCGCTGCTGAAGGCGCGGTATCCGGTGTGATATTCCGACAACTTGGCGCCGAGGAAAGTGTTTTCAAAAAGCGTGAGGAAGCGGTTGGCTACGTACTTCCACAGCGGCATACCGCCATGACGGGCCTGCCCGCCCAATATTCGGGAGCCTAGCACGACATCGTAGACGTCGTAAGCGATCATGCTGGCCATGGCGGTCACTAGCAGCGGCGTGTATTGATAATCGGGATGAACCATGATGACGACGTCGGCCCCGGCCGCCAAAGCTTCGCGATAGCAGGTTTGCTGATTGCGGCCATAGCCGTAGTTGCGGTCGTGGACGAAGAGATGGAGGCCGAGGCGCTCGGCTACCTCGACGGTGCGATCGGAACTATGGTCGTCGACGAGGATGCGGATATCGACCAGGTCGGGCAATTCCCGGACGGTCGCTTCGAGCGTTTTTTCCGCGTTGTACGCGGGTAACACGACGGCAATACGCTTGCCGTTAATCATGCAGGGTGTGTCCTCAGGTCTGACAAAATAATAACCGGAAATGCAGGCTTCCGCAGGAATAAGCGTCGGTGTGGCGCGGACGGCCTTGTCCGCGAATGGGAGCGGTAGAAGCGACTCGATGGGGACCACGGCCGGGCACCACCCAGGAAAGAGCAAAGGCAACGGCCGCGGGCGGGGGCGCCCGCTCCACACTCCAGACTCCACAGTCCACACGAGCCGGGGGTGCTTGAATAATTGATTGAGTCTGGGCGAAACTAAGATATGCCCCCTCGCACTCTGTTTGAAAAGGTCTGGGACGCGCACGTGGTTACTGCTCCGGAAGGGCAGTCGGCGCTGCTGTATATCGATCTGCATCTGGTGCACGAAGTGACTTCGCCGCAGGCGTTTGATGGATTGCGCACGGCGGGAAGAAAGGTGCGCCAGCCGCTGCGCACCGTGGCGACGGTCGACCATAACATTCCGACTACTCCGCGGGGCTTGCCTATCACTGACCCGATTGCGGCGAAGCAGATTGAGGCGCTGCAGAAAAATTGCCGTGAGTTTGGCGTTCCGCTGTTTGATATGGATTCGGCCGAGCAGGGCATCGTGCACATCATCGGGCCTGAGCTGGGGATCACGTTGCCGGGGATGACGATTGTTTGCGGAGACAGCCACACCTCGACGCATGGCGCGTTCGGTTCGCTGGCGTTTGGCATTGGCACGTCGGAAGTGGAACATGTGCTGGCGACGCAATGTCTGCCGCAGACAAGACCGAAGACGATGCAGATCAACGTCAGCGGAAAGCTGGCGGAGGGTGTGACCGCTAAGGATCTAGCGCTCGGAATCATCGGCCGGATCGGGACGGATGGCGCCACCGGGCATGTGATCGAGTACTCGGGCGATGCGGTGCGCGGATTGTCGATGGAAGGGCGGATGACGCTCTGCAACATGAGCATCGAGGCGGGAGCGCGGGCGGGGATGATCGCGCCGGATGAGACGACGTTCGCGTATTCCCGCGGGCGACGCTTTGCGCCGAAAGGAAAGGATTGGGAAGATGCGGTGGCATATTGGCGCACGCTGGCTAGCGATCCGGGGGCGAAGTTTGATCGGGTGATCGAAATTGATGCGGCTTCGCTCGCGCCTTTTGTGACTTGGGGAACGAATCCTGGGATGGTGGTCGCGGTGACGGCGCGTGTTCCGGAGTTGAAGAGCTTTGCGCTCGACGCCGATCGGCGCGCGGCGGAGCAGGCGCTTGCTTATATGGGACTCAATCCTGGAACGCCGGTGGAAGAGATCGCGGTGGACCGCGTGTTTATTGGATCGTGTACTAACTCGCGTATTGAAGATCTGCGGGCGGCGGCGCGGGTGGCGAAGGGGCAGCATGTGAATCCGAAGGTGCGGGCGATGGTGGTGCCGGGGTCGCAGGCGATCAAGCACGCGGCGGAAGTGGAAGGGTTGGATCGCATTTTCCTGGACGCGGGATTCGAATGGCGCGAGTCGGGATGCTCGATGTGTCTGGGGATGAATCCTGATATTTTGCAGCCGGGAGAACGCTGCGCTTCGACCAGCAACCGGAATTTTGAGGGACGGCAGGGGCGCGGGGGACGGACGCATCTGGTCAGTCCGATGATGGCGGCAGCGGCGGCGATTGCCGGGCATTTCACGGATATTCGGAATTGGCGATTTAATTAGAGAGGGCTTGGGCTAGAAAAACATGCAACCATTTCGCAAACATACTGGAGTCGTTGTGCCGCTCGACAAGGTTAATGTCGACACGGATCAGATTATTCCCAAGCAGTTTCTGAAGCGGATCGAGCGCACGGGATTCGGCGAGTTTCTGTTTTATGATTGGCGCTTTTCAGGAGACGGGAAAAAGATCGCCGATTTTGTGCTGCACGCGCCGCGCTATACGGAGGCATCGATTCTGGTCGCGGGGAAAAACTTTGGCTGCGGGTCATCGCGAGAGCATGCCGTGTGGGCGCTGGCGGATTACGGATTCAGGGTGGTGATTGCTTCGTCGTTCGCCGACATCTTTTCCAATAACAGCCTGAAGAATGGCTTCCTCACGGTGCGTCTCAGCGATGAGCAAGTGGCGGAAATCACGCGCCGCGCGAAGGAGATCGAGGGCTACGAACTGACGGTCGATCTCGAAGCCTTGCGCGTCGAGGATGGGCGAGGATTCTCGGCGCCGTTCGCGATGGATGAATTCTCGCGGCATTGCCTGCTGAACGGGTTGGACGATATTGGGCTGACGCTACAACACGAACCCGACATTGCGGCCTACGAAGCTAAACATCCGGTGAGCGCGGAGATGACGGCAATTCTGGCGGGCTGATCGCAGCCGAGCCGCCGTGTCTCGCCTTTCCACTCGATGAACTGCCGACTGCTTCTGACACGAATTCCTTCCACGTTGTACACTTTTGAGTTTCGCTGCTAGCGCGGCGTTAGACCACGCCTCGGGATGGATCGGAGTCCGTTCGTGAAGAAATTTCTTTTCGTTATCACTATTCAAGCCTTGGCTTTCTTTTCCGCAGGCCACGCGCAAAGCGCCGCACCGGCTGCGCCGGCCAAGCAACTCACGATTGAACAGATCTTTGCGGAGGGCGGAGTTACGGGGCGCGCTCCGGAGACGATCAAGTGGAGTCCGGACGGGACCAAGGTTTCTTTTGTGCAGCGCGATGACACGGGCGAGCATGGCGAACTCTGGTACATCGACGCGGCGACGGGCGAGAAAAAAGTACTGGTCAGCGCGGTCAAACTATCGCAGCTCGCGCCGCCTGCCAGCCGGATTCACGATGAGCGCGAAAAAGAACGGGTGACGCGGTATCACGTCGCCGCCTACACCTGGGCGCCCGATTCGAAGCATCTGCTCTTCGATTCGCAGGGACAGCTGTGGTATTACAGCCTGGATACGGGGACGGCGGTGCCGCTTACCTCGTCTCCCGACCCGAGCGAAGATCCGAAGTTTTCGCCGGATGGGAAACGACTGGCCTACGTGCGCCGGCACAATCTCTATGTTCACCCAGTGTCTGGCGAGGAGGGCGAGCGGCCACTTAATCGCGATGAGAAGGACAAAAACTATAACGACAATTTTCTGAATGGTGAGGTCGATTGGGTCTACGCCGAAGAGCTGGCGGTGCGCAGCAATTACTTCTGGTCGCCGGAAGGGAAAGAAATTATTTTCCTGCAGATGGATGAGACGCGAGTGCCGACTTATCCGATCACGGACTGGCTGCCGACGCATCCGCACGAGGATCCGGAAAAATATCCGCAGCCGGGCGATCCGAACCCGAGTGTGCGCCTGGGAGTGGCGAACGGGAATGGCGGCAAGGTGAGATGGATCAAGCTCACTGATGATGAGGATATTTATGTGCCGCGTTTTGGCTGGATTCGCGAGGGCTGGGCGTGGGCGGAGGTTCTGAATCGCAAGCAGGATGTGCTGGACCTTTATTTTATCGAGGCGAAATCGGGCAAGTCGCGGAAGGTACTGAGCGAGTCGGCGCCGGGCGCCTGGGTGAATGTCAATGATGACTTTCGCGTATTGAAATCGGGCGACCGCTTTCTGTGGACGAGTTGGCGTGACGGCTACACCCATATTTATCTCTACAGTTTCCCCCCAGGAGATCCGCTGGCGGCGGATGCGAAACTCGAACGCCAGCTTGAGAGCGGCGATTATGAAGTGATCGCGATTACCGGCGTCGACGACGCCCCGGGCGATCAACCTGGCACCGTTTTTTTTATTGCCAATAAAGGTGATCCGCGGCAGGAGAAACTTTTTTCGGTAAAGCTGGATGGCTCGGGGATGCAGGTTGTTTCGTCGGAGGACGGAAACAATTCCGCCACTTTCTCGGATGATGGCAAGCGTTTCGTGGAGATGCATTCGGCGACACTGACACCGCCGCGGGTGTCGTTGTGCACGATTGGCGGCGCTTGCCGGAAGATTTGGGAGGCACGCAGCCTTGCTGAGTACGATCCGATTGCGCCACGGTTTCTGGAATTTAAAGCGGACGATGGGACGGTGTTGTATGGGTACTTGATTCTGCCGCGCAATGCCAATGCGAGTCAGCCCCCGGTTCCAATTCCGTTGATCGTGCACATTTATGGCGGCCCTGCGGGGCAGACGGTGCAGAATTCGTGGGGTGGAACGAATGGGCTGTTTCATCAGATCCTGGCGAACGAGGGTTATGCGATTTTTTCGGTCGACAATCGCGGAACTCCGAATCGGGGGAAGAAATTTTCGGCTGCGATACGGCTGCAATATGGCGGCGTTGAGCTGAAGGACCAGCTCGCGGCGCTCGATCAGCTGTATGCGCAGTTTCCGCAGCTCGATCGCACGCGCACCGGAATGTGGGGATGGTCGGGCGGCGGCTCGATGACGCTGTATGCGTTGACGCACTCTGATCACTTTAAAGCGGGGATTTCGGTAGCGCCGGTGACCAACTGGCGGGACTACGATTCGATTTACACCGAGCGCTATCTGGGACTGCCGAAGGATAACCCGCGCGGCTATGACGATTCGATCGTAAACTCGGCAAGCCGTTTGAACGGGTCGTTGCTGCTGGTGCATGGCACGAGCGATGACAACGTGCATTTTCAAAATACGGTCCAGATGACGGACGCGTTGATCCGCGCGGGAAAACAGTTTCGGCTGATGGTCTATCCGAATAAGACGCACGGCATTGCGGGGATGGGAACGCGGACGCAGTTGTTCCACATGATGGAAGATTTCTGGGAGACGGAATTCCACCCGCATTTCAATGAAAATTTAAATCTCAATCCAACGCTGGAGTGAAAGCTAGAAGCTGCTTTTATGCATCGCACGACTCTTGGCGATTTCGAACTTACCGTCGTTTCCGATGGCACTTACTTTCTCGATGGCGGAGCTTTCTTTGGCGTCGTTCCGAAGGCGATGTGGTCGAAGAAGGTCACGGCTGATGCGCTCAACCGCGTCGACACTGGGTTGAATTCGCTGCTCATACGCACTGGCGATAAGAACATTCTGGTTGAGACGGGCATTGGCAACAAACTTCCTGAGAAGCTGGTGCAGATTTACACACAGCCAGCCAAACTGCTCGACAACCTGCACGCAGCGGGAGTCGCTCCTGAAGACATCGATATTGTTATCAATACCCATCTGCATTTTGATCATTGCGGATGGAACACGGTGCGGCGCGGCGATCATGTGGTCGCAACGTTTCCGAGGGCGAAGTATTATGCGCAGCGGCAGGAGTGGCAGCATGGGCGGCTGCAACTGGAGCGCGACGCGATCAGTTATATGAGTCCGAATTACGATCCGCTGATTGAGAGTGGGCAGATGGTGCTGCTCGATGGCGATGCGGAGGTTGTGCCCGGAGTCTCGGTCAAGATTTTTCCTGGGCATACAGCGAATATGCAAGCGGTGATGGTTGAGGGCGGCGGCA
Source organism: Terriglobales bacterium (assembly GCA_049511995.1). Lineage (GTDB taxonomy): Bacteria > Acidobacteriota > Terriglobia > Terriglobales > Acidobacteriaceae > Acidiflorens. Next base: position 5,163 of record JBEKXO010000145.1, on the reverse strand, counting down.
AGAAAGCTTGCTATATATCCGATTTGATTCCTACAGCTGCGCATCTTGACCTGACCTGGGTGATGGCGTTTGATCTATTTCCGCTGGAGACGATCGAGAGCCGGAAGAAATTTTACGCGCAGGCGATTCCGGAGAAGTGGCTGACGGTGTTTACGCATGACGACGCTACGCCTTGGGGATATGTGGAACGCGGGGAGCGGGGGAAGTTGGGAGTGAAGACTCTAGGGTAGCGCCGGCGTTTCGCGGGCGGGGGCGCCCGCTCCACACAACAACCTCGACTCGAAGAAATCTTCGACTCTTCCTAGAATCTCTGCGCCACTTTTCGCTTCGTAGATCGCTTTTCTTAGCGCTGCGCCTCCGGGAATGCCGTGGGTGAACCAGGAGGCGAACTGTTTCATCTTGCCTTCGGCTCCGGGCATCTCTTCTTCGAGGAGCATCTGGAAGTAGGTGCGGATCATCTGGTAACGGTCGGACTCGGCGGGCTCGTCGTAGAGTTTGGCGGTCGCCGCAGTTGCGGAGCTTCTCCACCCCATCACGCCAAAACCGGGCGTGTTGGGGGCCCCGGTTCGCTCCGCTGGGCAGACGGGGGCGTCTGCCCCTACGTGGGCTTGGCCACTGTTTACGTATTGTTCGACGTATTGTTCGATCTGGCGGAAAATCCAGGGGTTTGCTGGCGCCATGCGGCCTATCATTACGGCGTCGCAGCCGGTTTGGGCTACTACGGCGCAGGCGTCTTCGGGAGAACGGATGTCGCCGTTGCCGATGACGGGAATCTTGACAGCCTGCTTGACGGAGGCGATCCACTCCCAGCGCGCGTTGCCGCTGTAGCCTTGCTCGCGGGTGCGGGCGTGGAGGGCGACTGCTCCGAGGCCGCAACTTTCGGCCATGCGCGCTAGTTCTACGCAGACGATTTCGTCGTCGCTCCATCCGGCGCGGAATTTCACGGTGAAGGGAATTTTTACGGCGGCGCGGACGGATTCGAAAATCTGGCGGATCAAGGGCAGATCGCGGAGGAGGCCTGAGCCTCCGTTACACTTCACGACTTTTTTTGCGGGGCAGCCCAGGTTGAGGTCGACGAGGTCGAAGCCGAGATCTTCGACCAGGCGCGCGGCGTCGGCCAGGACGGTTGGATTGCTGCCAAAAAGCTGGGCGGAGATGGGATGCTCGTCTTCGTAGAAATGCAGGTAGCGTCCGCGAACGCGCTGGTCGCGGAGAACGCCGTCGGCGGAGGTGAATTCGGTCATGATCAGGCCGCATCCGCCGAGATTTTTGATGAAGCGGCGGAAGACGGTGTCAGTGACTCCGGCCATGGGGGCGAGCACGGTAGCGGGAGCGATGCGGACGTTGCCGATGGTGAAGGAGGCGGGAAACGCGCGCGGGGCAGATGGGCCTGTACTTTCGCGAGGCTGAGTGTCGCTCTGCGGGTTGTCCCAGAACTTCTGCACGATTTGATTTTACGCGGTTCGAGGGCGGGTGAGCTTTAGAATTGCAGCGGGCACCGAAAGCTGTGGAGCTTCGTAAGGCGTGCTGGAATGGGGACACCGGACCACAAGGCAAAGGGCAGCGGACAGGAGTGTCCGCTCCACACGGGCTGGCTCACAGGGGCCATCCCTAATAACTCTCGCGAAAAGTAAAGCCTCCCGGGGTAGGAGGCTTTTTCAAACAGGTATTTCTGCGCGGAAACTATTTCTTCGCTGTTTCTGCCTTCGCGGTTTCGGCTTTGGCGGCGTCGCTCTTGGCGTATTTGCGGCGGAAGCGTTCTACTCGGCCGGCGGTGTCCATCAGCTTTTGCTTGCCGGTGAAGAAGGGATGGCAGGCGGAGCAGATTTCTACGCTGATATCGCCCTTATGGGCGGAGCGGGTGACGAAGGCGTTACCGCAGGCGCAATGGACGCGGATTTCGCTGTAATGGGGATGAATGGCTGCTTTCATGACGGTTTCCTAAATCCTCGACTCAGACATTTGATTCTACCGGACGCGGGAAGGATTCAGCAAGGCAGCCGTCAGCTATCAGTAAATTCGTCCAAAAATCAATGCACTTTCCGCAGATAGCTTCTACCGAGAACTGACAGCTGACAGCTAAAACAAAACGGCAGGGCCGACCCCCTGCCGTTCGTCTCGTATCCAAAATGTCTGGGGCCCCTTACTTACCTTTGTTGACAACTTTCTTGAGTTCGTTTCCGGGAGTGAATTTGGCGACTCGGCGGGCGGCAATCTTGATGGTGGCACCCGTCTGCGGGTTTCGGCCGTTGCGGGCCTTACGCTGCGAGACGGAGAACGTGCCGAAACCGATTAAGGCAACCCGGTCTCCTTTGCGAAGGGCAGCAGTGATGCTGTCCACGGTGGTGTCGATTGCGGTCGTCGCTTGCGCCTTTGAGATACTGCAGGCTCCGGCGATCCGGTCAACCAGATCAGCTTTGTTCATGCTTTCTCCTAACACTACTTCGTTTCGGCTCCCGCGCATTGGCCGGGGAGGGAGAGCTCAGGGCGCGAGCACCGGCGATGGCCATTCTCGCCCATGCTGACAGATTGTCAATGGGAAACACGTGCCAGTTGCCGGTTTTGACACGGGTCGCTCGTGAAGTAGCGAGGAATCCGCCGGAATCGCAGGGTTCTCGTCCGCCCTTTTTCGCCTGTCATGCTTCGACGATTTCCTGACGCGCTGATCTTTTGCGCGGTTCTCCACAACTCGCTGCTTGTCTCCACAGGATGTGCACAGAGAGGAAACGGATTCGAGTTGCGGCGCGGGGCGGTTAGGGTGCAGAGTTCTTATTACAAGTTCAGGATTAATTCTAACGCGATGAAGACAGCAGCCGAAGTTTGCCCGCTGTGTGCGGGTTCAGGATGGAAGCCGGTTCCGGGAGCGCCGGAGCACGGAGTGACGCGCTGCGATTGTCGATTGCAAGCGCGCGGCAGCGCGCTGATTGTGGCGGCGCGGATTCCGAAGAGATATGAGAACCGAGAACTTTCCAACTTCGAGTTTGAGGGACCATATTTGCATCTCTCTCACGCGCGCATGGCTGCATGCCGATTTGTGGAAGAATACCCCACGGATAAGAGGGGCCTTTTGTTGGTAGGCAACGCTGGATCCGGAAAAACGCACTTGGCGGTCGGCATCGCGAAGGCTTTAATGCGCGAAAAGGGTATTGAGTGCGTTTTCTATGACTATGCGGACTTATTGAAGCAGATTCAAGACTCGTACAATCCTTCAGCACAGGCCACCGAACTCGGTTTACTTCGACCGGTGTTTGAAGCGGAAGTATTGGTGCTGGACGACTTGGGGTCGGTGAGGCCGACGGAGTGGCGGTGGGATACGGTTCGCCTGATCGTGAACACGCGTTATAACGAAAACCGCACCACGATCATCACGACCAACTTTCCGGATGAGCCAGCCGCGAAAGTTTCTAATCCCGATGCGCGAGTTTCTGAGTCGTTTGCAACTGCACGGGCAGCGGCCCGAGACGACACTCTCGGCGACCGTATCGGCGAGCCCATGCGTTCCCGCCTCCATGAGATGTGCCGCGTCGTCAAGATGGAAGGGGCAGACTACCGCAAGACAATCAAGAGCGCGAGCTTTGGATAAATGTAATCAACCGCAAGTAGTTTTTCCTGCACCGCAAAAAACTGTCATCCCGAGCGCTGCCCCGAGCGGATGCGAGGGCAAGTCGAGGGACCTTGTGTTCATTCCAATTGTCACAAACTGAGAGTGATCTTCGACACGGCGTCCGCCTGATTCAGGCGCATATTGTCGAAGCATGCCGCGCGAGTATCACTTTTTCGTTTACATCCTGCAAAGCAGCTCCCGGCGGGCCCTCTATATTGGGATGACTAACAATCTGCACCGGCGTGTTTTTGAGCACAAAACGCATCGGACTGAGGGATTCACTGATGATTACAACGCGACGCGGCTTGTCTATTGGCAGAGCTTCGATGAGGTCTATAAGGCGATCAATCGCGAAAAGCAACTGAAGGGCTGGCGGCGGGAGAAGAAGCTGTGGCTCATCGGGCGCTTTAATCCGGGATGGAAAGACCTGGCTGCGGATTGGTATGGGAACACAAGGTCCCTCGACTTGCCCTCGCCTTCGCTCGGGACTGCGCTCGGGATGACAGAGGGGGGCGGGGGCGGATCGAAGCAGTAAGCGAGGCCAAAGTCGATACTATGCGGCGCGCCTGTAATTAATATTTCCCGATTGGCGGCACTACAATCAAAGCGTGCTGACCGAACGCATCGAATTCCGGCCGGAAGCTGATGCTGAGATTTTCTCTGCTGTGGCGGCGGCGCCTGCTGTTTTTCTCCTTCGCGGCGAGGATGTTCACTCCGAGCCTTACGTCAGCAAGACTGCCAACTTGCGGCGGCGGCTGCAACGGCTGCTTTCTGCTCCCGAGGAGCATACTAAGCGGCTCAACTTGCGGGATCGGGTTCGGTCGATTGAATACACGCTGACGGGGTCGGATTTTGAATCGGGGTTCGTGCTGTACCAGGCGCTGCGCGCGGCTTTCCCCACGACTTATTCAAAGCGACTGCGGCTGCGTTTTGCTCCGTTGGTCAAGCTGCATTTAGAAAATGAATATCCGCGCGCTTCGATTACGACCCGGCTGGGAAGAATCTCGGGAAAAAATGTTTATTATGGGCCGTTTGCTTCGCGGGTGGCGGCGGAAAAGTTTATGAATGACGCGCTCGACTTTTTCAAAATGCGGCGCTGCGTTGAAGATCTCCATCCCGATCCGAAGTTTCCCGGCTGTATCTATTCCGAGATGAAAATGTGCCTGGCGCCCTGCTTCCGCGGCTGCACCGATGATGCGTACCGCGGCGAGGTGGTTCGAGTGGAAGATTTTCTGGATTCGCGCGGCGAGTCGCTGAAGCGACAGTTGGCGGTGGAGCGCGATGACGCATCCGCAAAAACGGAATTCGAGACGGCCGCCGCCATTCATGCGCGCATCGATAAACTTGCTTCCGTCTTGCAGCAACTTCCTGAGTTCGTCCAGCGCATTGACCGGATGCAGGCCGTAATCGTACAAAAGTCGGCGCGTTCGGAAAGCGTCGCTCTGTTTCGCGTTGACGCGGCGGTTCTTGCCGGGCCGATCGAATTCCCCATCTCCGAAGGCGTGCATACAAAGTCTCAGTCGATGGAAGCCCGCATCCAGGTGGCGCTAGCGGCATTT
>JBEKXO010000144.1:0-11621 GCA_049511995.1 Terriglobales bacterium | reverse complement strand
AGCAGCATCGATGAGCTCAATCAGGCAACGATGCGCCTGGCGGAATTAATGATGGATACCGCCGTCTCGACCGCACTCAAGGGCAAAGCAATGGACGACACCGATCTCGAAGAAGGCCCGCAATCCGGCCATCCGGTGGCGAAGGCAGATTTTGAATGAAGAGCAAAGCTTCAACATCGCACTAGAAGTGGAGGACGATGGCGGGACATACAAACGATACCGACGGTACTGTAGCCATATACGTTCGATTGCTGGGCGAAGGAACGACCGTCTCGCGCCCCACTCAGGCCGAAAGGATCGGCAGCGATTTGTTCAAGCTGATCGCAACGCCAAACTATGATCCAGAGGACGAACGCTGGGAGTTCCCTCCAGAATCTATCGTTGGGGCAGAAACCTTCGAGCGCGACGGTAAAAAGTATCTGCTTGCTGTTAAACCATGACTCTGAAACGTTGAAACTTTGAAACCTGGGGTTGAATACATGTCAGAAGAAAAAACACACTCGGCCGGGGCCACCACCATGGATGCTCCCCCCGCCGAAAATAACGAAAAGAACGAGAACACAGTTGAGGTCACTTTTCTGCCCGAAGGCAAGACGGTGACCTTCGAACACGGCAAGCTGCCCTACAAAGATCATGGCAAAGAAGAGTCGCTGCTCGATGTTGCTTTGAATTTTGGCGTCCATCTCGATCACGCCTGCGGCGGCAACTGTGCCTGCACCACCTGCCACATCTGGGTAAAAGAGGGCGCCGACCTGATCTCCGAAATGGAAGACGACGAAGCCGACAAGCTCGACATGGCCGCCGATCTTCAGTTAAACTCGCGCCTCGGATGCCAGACGGTTATTAAGAAGCCGGGCAAGCTGGTAGTAGAAATTCCGGCCTGGAACCGGAATTACGTTTCCGAAGAGCACTAGAGTAAGAAGAGCACTAGAGCAGGTGGTTGAGCGCTTCGCTTTTGGGTGGCGCAGCGCTTCAGCGCTGCGATGAGAGTGAACTTTGATTGCGGCTTTAGCCGCTGAGGTACGCATGCCGAAAGAGCTAACCTGGAGCGATGCTGACGATATCGGAATTCTGCTCTCCGAAACCCATCCGAAACTCGACCCCCTAGCCGTCCGCTTCACCGACCTGCACAAATACGTAACCGCGCTCCCCGATTTCAAAGACGATCCCGCGAAGTCGAACGAAGCAAAGTTAGAAGCGATCCAGATGGCCTGGCACGCCGAAGTTCTCGATCGCACCCAGGGCTAACGATGAAAGGTGCCTTTACAATCCTCGTTTTGGTAGTCGCCGTTCTCAGTGCGTCCGGTGCTACTGACGCTTACGAATTGATTTCTGCAACCGACAAGACGCTCTTAAAGCCCCAGGTTGAGAGGTGGATCCGGGACCAAGTGAAACACGACTGGTCTGACCTTTGGGAAATACAGGACCAAACTCGGGAGATGAAGAACTCTCTACTGCTGGGAAATAAGGACGCACCTGATATCGACAGGCATCAATACGTACAGGCCATGCGGGCGACTATCGGCACGGGATATCCAGAAATAAGGGCGTTCACCTTGAGCGAAGTTGACAAAGAACCCGATGGTTTTCAGGTTGTGGGTTGCGCCAAAATGCGACGTGAAGAATGGGCGCAGACAAGCATCGAATACATCCACGTGAGAATCGTCAATGGCAAGGCTCTCTTCGGGTGGCCCGATGGAAGCCCCGAACCGTGCAAGCTATAGGTGGAGCAACTGAATTCACATCATCGGATCTGCCACGACCTGAAGCCTACCGCGCCCCCACCGCACTCGGCGCCAAATCCTCAATGCTAGCCTCCCGCAAGAACTTAGCCGCCTCTTCAGGCGGCGTGGGATTAATATAAAATCCCGTTCCCCATTCAAATCCCGCCGTCTTCGTCAGCTTCGGCATGAATTCGATGTGCCAGTGGTAGTACTCGTTCGTAGGATCCTGCACCGGCGAGGAATGCACCACCAGGTTGTACGGAGGATTGTCGAGCACGCGATCCGCCTTCATCAGCAGCGACTTCAGCGCCTTCGCCAGATTCTCAAACATGTGCGACGACGAATTTTCAAAGGCCGACTCGTGCCGCTTCGGAAGAATCCACGTTTCAAAGGGAAACCGCGGCGCATACGGCGCAACTGTCAAGAAGTCTTCATTCTCGCCCACCACGCGAATGCCATTGTCGGTTTCCTGCCGGATGATGTCGCAGAAAACGCAGCGCTCTTTATAGATGTAATACTGTTTCGCTCCCTGCAACTCCTCGACCACATAAATCGGCAGAATCGGCAACGCGATCAGCTGCGAGTGTGCGTGCTCGAGCGAGGCTCCGGCGGCTTCGCCGTGGTTCTTAAAAAGAAGAATGTACTTGAAGCGCCGGTCTTTCTTCAGATCGAGAATGCGATCGCGAAAGGCCCAAAGAACATCTTCGATCCGCTTCGCGGGAAGCGATGCCAGGGTAGCCGTGTGATCGGGCGTCTCGATGACGACTTCGTGAGCGCCGATGCCGTTCATCTTGTCAAACATCCCCTCGGCCTGTTTATTCAACGTGCCTTCGATACCGAGTGCGGGGAACTTATTGGGAACGACGCGGATGGTCCAACCTGGACTGTCTTTCTGCGGAGTATTGCCGTTCGCGGCCGGCCGATACGCCAGGATTTCCGGCGGCGTCTTGCTTTCATTGCCGTAACAGAAAGGGCAGAATCCGCCCTTGATCTTCACCCCTTCGCGGACAAAGTCCGTAGGCCGTTTCGCGCGATCTGTCGAAATAATCACCCATCGGCCCACGATGGGGTCTTTTCTTAGTTCCGGCACGTACTAAATCCTTTCAGCTGAAATCTCTGAACCCACGATTTCCAAGTTTCCGATTGTACGATATGGGAAACGCATTTTGAAATAACTCGAATGCGGGCTGGTCAGGGCCGTGCTCATAGTATATGGCGAGCACGTCGAAACGCCACGGGCAAGGTGGCATGTGGCGCATGAAGTCGCGCGCGACCAGCACCAAGTGCCGTCGCTTCGCCCGATCCACGGCCGCCTCGGCGGGTTTGACGTCCCGTGTCGTCCGCGTTTTCACTTCGATAACGCACAGAGTGTCGCCATCCCAGCCAACCAAATCGATTTCGCCGCGATGATGCGGAGAGCGGAAGTTCCGGGCAATGATGATGTAGCCGCGACGCCGAAGGTAAAAAAAAGCTTCCTCCTCGCCCTGCCGCCCGGTCCGCAAGTGCTCGGCGGTTGGCGTGGCCGGAAGCGTTTTAGCTGCAATCCAATCGAGTACGCGCAAGGCTGCTTGCGTGAAGCGTCCAGTGGACACGTATATCTCCCGTGTCACCCTAGCCTCACCGCCTTGAGCGTTATGTGATGGTCATCACCCCGCGTACGGTACAATTCAGCCAATGTCTTTGCCGCTGTTTCCAGCTGTTTAGCAAATCAAGGGCCAATTCCTGATACCCTGCTAACGTTCGGGCTGCCACCCCGTCTATTTCTGTGTACGTGAGGTTCGATCACTTGTAGGGGACAGAGATAGACAATGCCGGCCGATTCCTACGCAGTAGCAATTACGGTTGGCGAGATTTTCCGTCCGAGGCGGGCGGAGCACAGCGGCAACCAGAACCCCATCATGAGGGGCTCCTTGGCAGCGCAAGGCAACCGCATTGACGACACGAGCCTGATCCGCGAGGCGCAGCAGGGAAACCGCGCGGCCTTCGAGGTCCTCGTGCGCCACTACGATCAGTCAGTGCTGCGGCTGGCGCTTCACCTCACCGGGTCGGAATCCGACGCCCAGGATGTCTATCAGGAGGCCTTCCTCAAGGCCTACAAGAATCTGGGCAGTTTCCGGTTTGAATGTTCTTTCTACACATGGATCTACCGCATCGTAACGAACCTCTGCCTCGATCACCTGCGAAAACGGAATGTGCGCAAGGAAGATGCTCCGGTCGCGGTGGACGCGTCGGGCGAAGAATACAGCCGGATCGAGCAGTTCGCGGATGCGCGTGCTGGGGCGAATCCGGAACGCGATTTGATGCGGCGGGAGTTGGGGCGAAAGATCGGTACGGCGCTTTCGGCGCTGACGCCTCGCGAGCGAATGGTGTTCGAGTTGAAGCACTATCACGGGCTGAAGTTGCGCACGGTAGGCGAAATGCTGAATACGACGGAAGAGACGGCGAAGAATACATTGTTTCGCGCGACGCAAAAACTGCGGGCAGCGCTGGCGGAGATGCGATGAGAGCGAGCTACGAGCCTCGAGCTACGGGCTACGAGCCGGCAGTTTGCTCGAAGCTCATGGCTCGAAGCTGCGACAAAGGGAGGCAGGGAAATCGGCCTCGTACTACTTCCCGCGAAGGGATACGGAAATGAAATGTGATTGGGTACGGCAGAACATTCTGTTCTATGTGTACAACGAACTCGAGGACGATGCCCGCTACGAAGTTGAGCAGCACTTGGGGCGGTGTCCGGAATGCGCCACGGAGCTAAAGGCGACGCGCAGGTTGCACGCGACGCTCTCGCAAATGCCGGTAGAAGAACCGACTGCGAACCTGCTGGCGGCATCGCGTATGCGGTTGCAGGAAGCGCTCGAAACCACTCGGCCGGGAAGTTTCTGGAATCGCCTGATTCTTGAGCCGGCGCTGTGGTTCAGGCAGATTCGTATGTCACCGGCGCTGGCGGCGGCGATTTTCATCGTGGGATTTGGCGGCGGTATTGGCGCGACTTACAACGCTCTTGCGAATCGCGCCCCAACCACCGAGGTTGCCACCAATGACCACAGTAAAGTGATTCCGTCGGTTGACGCTGCTTCGATCGCCGGCATCCGCTCCGTGACCCAGGAGCCGGGTTCCAATCAGGTGAGCATCAAATACGACACAGTTTCTACCCAGGAGGCGCAAGGCTCGCTGAACGATCAGCGCATCCAGCAATTGCTGTTGTATGCGGCACGCAGCAATTACAACTCGGGAGTGCGCATGGATTCGGTGGACTTGCTGACGCAGGCCCCGGACGATTCGCGCGTGCGCGAGGCGCTAATGTATGCCTTGCAGAACGATACCAATCCCGGCGTGCGGCTGAAGGCGCTGGATGGGCTAAGCAGTTTTGTACGGCAGGATGCGCAGGTGCGAGATGAAGTCTTGCGCGCGCTGATTAGCGACACCAACTCCGGCGTTCGTCTACAGGCCTTGCGGTTGGTCGAGCCGATGAAAACGGATAGCAACGTACGGTCGGTGCTGGCGCGGCTGGCGCAGACAGATCAAAACGTTTCGATTCGCACGCAGGCGCGCACAATGCTGGCGCAAATGCCGGAGATGGATTGAGAAGCGTCGATCGCTATTCGTCCTTCGCCGTTCTCGTTGGGCCGTAATGTTTTGCGAACAGCGATCGACGAACAGCGAGCAGCACGTAGGTAGTAACGAGGAGGACATTCATTGAAGCAAGCAATTAAACTCGCCAGCATAGCGGCAATGCTTACCGCGCTGGCATCTCTGGCCCTCGGCCAGGAAACTCGTGTCTATCGCGAAGGCAGCAACTGGGTCCAGGAAATGACTGGAGACCTGGGCGCGGCCAAGAATTTGCGCATGAGATTAGCCTCGGGTTCGGTGAAGGTTCAAGGTGGCTCGCAGTCGGGAGTAACATACGTCATTCATCGTAAGGCCTATACCTCTTCTGAACAGGAGGCGCGCCGTGAATTTGATTCTTACAAAATCAGCGCTTTGGTCAAGGGAGACACTGCCTGGGTCGTGGCGGAGTCGGGTGGCCGGGATCGCAGGTGCTCCGACGATTTTGTCATCAGCGTGCCGCAGAGCATGCAGGGCGCGAAGATCGAGACCGGCGGCGGCAATGTAATCGCGACTGGAATTGCCGGGCGGGTTGAACTGCAAAGCGGTGGCGGAAATATTCACGTCGACGACATCGGCAGCGAGGTGGTGGCCGAGACGGGCGGCGGCACGATTGAAGTCGGCAGCGTGCAAGGCAATGTGAATCTGCGGACGGGCGGAGGGAACATCAAAATCGCGTCCGCCAAAGGCGAAATTAAGGCGGAGAGTGGCGGCGGCAGCGTGGTTGTGCTCTCCGGCCTTCAAGGTGCAGTGCTGGAAACGGGCGGAGGCAGCATTCGCGTGGATAAGTGCAGCGGTCACGTGAAAGCTACAACCGGTGGCGGCAGCGTGGACCTCGGCGAGATCGGCGGGCCTGCGGAAATCGAGACAGGCGCAGGCAGCATTCGCCTCGCTTCAGCCAAAGGGCGGGTGCAGGCTCAGACTGGCGGAGGAAGTATTCAATTAGATGGCGCCACGTCGGTGCAGGCGGAAACTTCGGCCGGCGGCATCGTCGTCAAACTGCTTTCGTCGTCGGGCGTCCGCAACAACTCCACGCTGGAAACGTCGGCTGGAGACATCACCGTTTATCTGGCGAATGACCTGCCGATCTCCATTCGTGCAGAGATTGAGGTCGCCAACGGGCACGGCATCCGTAGCGATTTTCCTGATATTCACGTGTCCAGCGAAGGCGGACAGTGGGGCCCGAAAACTGTGACTGCCGAAGGCCAACTGAACGGCGGCGGCCCGGTGTTGAAGGTTCGTACGAATTCTGGAAACGTATATTTTCGTCGTATAAGTCATTAAAGCGGTCGTTGGTCCTCGTTCGTTGGTGGTGCGCAATTCGCGATGTATCGATTCGTCTCTCGACGACGAACGACTAGCAACCAGCGACCAACGACTGTTGGTTTTTCTCGGGAGGATTTATGATCCAACGCTTCCTGCTTGGCATATTTCTTTTTACGGTGGCGGCTTCGCTCGCCATGAACGCGCAACCGAAGCAGCTCGACTACGACAACGGCAGCGATAACTGGAGCTGGAGTTACAACTCTGAAGAAGGAAGCGGCTCGTCGTTTCTAGGAGTGGACATCGCCGACGTTTCCGCGGAGCGGCTAAGTGAATTGAAGCTCAAAGAAGAGCACGGCGCCGAGATCATCATGGTCGACCAGGACGCTCCCGCTGGAAAAGCCGGCATACACGAGCACGACGTCATAGTCAGCCTTAATGGCACGGCGATCGAGAGCGCTGCCCAGTTGCGCCGGATGATCAAAGAGACGCCTTCAGGCCGTGTGATAACTCTTGGCATCAGCCGCGACGGTCAGCCCATAAGCATCAAGGTGCAACTCGCGGACCGTCGCAAGTCAATGGCGTGGCAGCCAAAGATGCCGGATATGCCAAAAATGCCAGAGATGCCCACAATGCCGGACTTCGACTATCCCGTCTCGGTCGTCGTCGTGCACTCGTCCGCCCGTAGTGGGTTGATGGTCGAAAACATTACGGCGCAACTGGGTGATTTTTTCGGTGTGAAAGACGGCAAGGGCGTGCTGGTACGCTCCGTCGAAAAAGGGAGTCGCGGCGAAAAGGCTGGATTCCGTGCCGGGGATGTGGTCGTTAAGGTCAACAACCAGCCAGTGCACGACACGTCGGACTTCACGCATGCTCTGCGGTCATCGTCATCCAGCACGGCGACGGTGACCGTGATGCGCGAAAAGCGAGAGCAGAATCTGACTCTGACCCTTCCCGAGAAGAAAGATTCCGGCAGCCTGTTGGAAGACAGTTTTGAAATTCCTGAGATTTCCGTAGACATGGAGCAGGCGCTCGACCACGTCGACGAAGAAGTCGCGCGCATCACTCCGTCAATCGTGGAAAGGCTACAGTTGGGGGCAGAGGCGCGACGCGATGCCGAGAAAAGACTGCAACAACGGCAGGAAATGCTGCAAGAGCGCCAGCGGAGGATGCAGGAACGTCGCGAAAAACTGCGCCACGAGCTATCCGGCGATTGGACCGAAATCTGACCTTCTTAATGGCCGAAGAACGGAACGTCAGGTTACGAAGGTCACCTGTGCTGGATGGGAAGTCCCGCGCCCGGTTCATTCAGAGAATGACCAGATTCCGCAGCGAGACTACCCACTAGTTACCTGTTGCGGTTACGGAAATCCCGATAATCTGTTGCCGCTATGGCTTTCCGCGCCCTGTTGTTCTCAAAAAGCTCGGAGACGAACGCCGCCATGACGACGGCATGCGGGAGCACCGGAATCCATGCGGAAGCGTGTTCCGATATTTTCACGGCTATCGAGAAAGCCAAGACGCGCGCCTTTTCCTGTGTAATCGCGGATTGGGCTGACCAGCCAGAAGCCAGCTTTCTATTGAAGCGCGCCCGAGAGTCGGTGCCCAACGGAGCCACGGTGGCCGTGGTTATCGTCGATCATGAACCGACGGCGGCGGAGATGCGTGACCACCGGCTTGATTTTCTGATCTATCGTCCAATTTCAGCCCAAGAAGCAGACGCGGTACTGATGAAAGCGTGCGAGCGAATGCAACCCTCGAGCGCGGACGATGCTGCCGCGTCATTACGCGAAGCCGATACGAGCGGCGGAGACGCGAGTGCGGGCTTCAGCGACTCGGACATGACGGAGCATCGTCATCAGGGGCAGTCCGACAGTCTTTCGGAAATGTCGGCGCCGGAAGGTCAAGAGAACGGCGAAGTCGGCGCTGACGATGCTGGGGGTCAGTCGGTTGAGGAACAAGAACCTCGGCGCAGTCACGCGATCCACTTCAATGTAGTCACTGCCGCCGTGCTTGTCCTGGTAGCGGCGTTCTTTTTGTGGAGATCACGCGGAACCATCGAATATCTATCGCGTACGCCCGAGGGAAGAGTTCGGGTTTTGCGGGAATCCGTGGCAGCGCTCTTTTATATGAATCAAACCGGTGCGTTGCCGGTTAGTTCCGCTGGCGGCGATGCGCAGCAGGATGCATACTTTAGCCGCAAGCCGGTAACTCCCGATGCGCAAGCCCCTGCGATTGGAGTGGTGGCGACCGAGTCGACCCTGACCGAAACCCGTGTGCCGCTGCACAAAGCTCCCGATCTTCCGTTGGCGGTGCCGGTTTTGGAGCGCCACGAAGCTCCGCCGATGCAGGTGCAACGGGCGGCGATTCCCGAAAGCATGAAAAACTCACCGCCGATTGCGCCTCCGGTTGTCGTTACGGTGAATCCCGCGCAAATGATGCCGGTTTCGGCGCCGGTGCCAGGGCCTGCGGCTCAGCAATTCAGCGAACCCGTCTCCTTGACCGAAGAAGCGGCGCGCAGCTTGCTCTTACGTGCCGTCGATCCGGTATATCCCCCTGCCGGGATGGTGCAGAAGCTTCAGGGTGCGGTTGTCCTGCAAGCGGTGATCGGGCGCGACGGCACCGTAGAGGATGTGAAAATTGTTCGCGGATATTTCGTTCTGGGACGCGCTGCCATCGCAGCCGTCAAACAGTGGCGATTCCAGCCCTACACCATCAACGGTCACGCTGCCTCAACGCAGACCACGCTCACCATCAACTTCAGCTATCCCGGTTAGCCCAGAGCTTCCACTAGGTCCTCACAAATATAGCCCGCTTTGGAGCATCCCTATTTGTGCTCGTCATGTCCCGCCGGTTCCCCTGTCGGAGGCATCGATCCGCTACTTTTTTTCCAAAATTCCTGCACCGCCGGTGGCAGCTTGTCGATACGCGTGAGGAAGGCGGTCACCTTCCACATGTCCGGCTCTGAGAGTGCCTTATCCCACGCGGGCATTCCGGTATAGCGCACGCCGGTGCGAATCACATAGAAGACATGCCATTCCTCATCGTCCGGCGGATGAAGAATGAGGTTCGGCGGCGGCGGATAGAAAGACTTCGCCAGGGTCGAAGGCTGGCGATCGATGCCGCCATGGCAAAGCGCGCAATTCATCGTGTAGATTTTCAAGCCCTCAATCAAGTTTTCGTCGGTCGGCGGCACTGGATTATTGGCGCGTGGCGCGTGGCGCTCCACCGAATTATCAAGGGCGCTCATGGCGAGGCGCCGTTCCAACTCGGGCGGAGGGTTATTGGCTCGCGTCGGCATAAAGCCGAGTAGTGCGAGGCCAACGCCGCCGATGACGAGAACCACAATGGTGATGACAATCCCCAGAACGAACTTGCGCATGCTCGATCCTCAAGTTAGAGCCTAAGAGGCCCAGTTGACCGCCGAGCGAAGGCTGGGCTGCGGCCCGCGCTCATGGTCTCTCATTCTACCCTTAAGGGAGCCGCGACCGAGCCGATGCGGCCGGTCAGGTTGTCGCGAACAACGAAACGTACTGTATATTCTCCCGGCGCCAGATCCATCGAACCTTTGAAGGCAACGCCGTTCTGGCGAATCGAAGCCATCTTCTCAGCCGATAGATGAGCTTCAATCTTCTTGTCTGTTGGATTTTCCACCTGCTTGCCTGCAGGCGTTTTCGCCACCGTTACCAGGTCGATTGCGAGGTGGTTGTTATCGCTGTCATCGATCAGCGAAGCATCCGGCACCAGATGCATTTCGTAGTTCACGTGCTTCTTGCCTGGATCTTTGGCGGTCTCGATCTTGTCCCAGTGCGCCATCAGCCCAATCGAGGTGTAATCGAGCGGCGACTGTAATGCCGACGAAATGTCGTTGTTGCGGCTGATCTCAGGATCGGTCGTCGCGCTGGTGACAAAGAAGCCGTTGCGCGCGCGTACTTCGATGTGATCGCGCTTCACCTTCACTGCCAGCTTGCGCCAGCCTGACTTGCTCTTCGAGCGATCGAGATAGTAGCCGAGCATGTAGTATTCGGCGGAATCGTGCACGGCATCGCGGAAGCCTTTCACCAGATCGTTAGAGTTGTAATACGCGCGGCCTCCAGTCATCGAGGCAAAGGTCGAGAGTGTCGATTGCGTATCGATCTGCCGAAAGCTCATGTTGCGCGTGTAGTTTCTTCCGGGGTTGTTGAGGGCGGCGCTTGGCATGAGCGTCTGCAAGCCTTTGACGTCGACGGGATAGAGCGAGATCTCGGCATCATTCAGCAACTGCCATGTGTGTTCGTACATAGGGAGGACGTCGGCGAGGGAATCGCGGCCAGCAGGCGCGAGCTGCATGGTGGTGTCACTCACGCTGAAGGGAAAGCCGCCGCTGGCCCAGATCAGCGATTTGCGTCCGGGAAATCCGGCGAGCGCCTGCGCGATCTGTTGCATCGCTTGCAAGGTGTAAGTGATAGCAAGGCGCTGCTCAAAGGATTGGAAATTAAGCTCCGAGTCTTCCATCATGGTCTGGATCTTCTGCGCTTCGGTCTGAACGGCTCCGGGATCGACGCCTGCGCTACCGTCGGGACTGGCTGTTCCGGTGATGCCTTCCACTTCCTCAGGGCTGTCGACCATCTGGAATGTGTCACCCTTTACCTTGTGCAAAGCGGCCGCAAGGACGCGAGGGTCGGTAGTGAAATCGTGGATCACTTGAACGCCGCTGCGAGTGAGCGTGTAGAGCGCTGTTGGTTCGCGCTGGTCGATTGACTCGGTTAAGTACTTGAGCAGATCTTTGCGGGCGTAGGCTTGAGCGGCAAAACCCGTGTTGATGAAGTCGAGCACGATGAGCGTAACTCGCCTTGCGGATTGACCGCCGCTAAGAGTATTGCCGAATTCGTTGGGATTCCTGGGACGAATCCAGCGATGAGCGTCGCTCGTGATTTCCTCGAAGGTGGCAATCTTCTGCTCGGCGCCGTTTTCGAGGACGGTGAAGTCTTCCTTCTTTAGTCCTGTGATGTGATTGCCTGACTTGTCAGTTACTAATGTTGGGATAAGCAC